>NZ_CP115759.1 GCF_027912675.1 Paracoccus sp. SCSIO 75233
CTAACGAACCTGACTTCGTCGCGTTTATTTCTAAGGAGATAGCGGAGAGTTTGGACGAAGAACCTCCATAGGTACCGTTTGCCATGCCCATGGAGATGGCAGCGCCGGGATAACGTTCACCTGATTTAAGGCGTGATATCGGCCGCTCTTTACTTAGTAGTTTAGCAGCAAGAACGAGGCAAAAGATGGAAGCTACTCAACATCCTTCTTCAGAAAAAATGTTCGAGATTTTCAACATCATGTCGTCGGTAGTAGACGACATTTTCCGCGACACAGGCTTGTCAAATGAGCAAAAATACAACCTTGCATTTCATGCGGTGAACACTTGCACAAGCTATGCTTTCTGCGCCGCCATCAAACGGATGTATAACCCAAAAACTGAGGAAAGATGGCTTGAAGCCGTTGATACGTTTTCTGGAAATCTAGTGGCACACCTGCCTAAATACCTAACTAGCACCGCCAAAATGATGCCACACTTTGAGTTCGAGAAGTAAACCTCGTGATCGCCTACCACGGCCACCAGCGACGGCGTGGCCGTGAGTTTGGCAACCTGTCAGCCAGATTTTCTGCTATTACACGCCACCGTTCCCGGTCTTGCTCGGCGCTTTCCAAGCGGGCTTGAAGCTGGCTGATTGTGGCCTCTGCGGCGGCGAGTTTCAGGGCAGTGTCCGAGGGTGTCCAGAGGGTGTCCGCTTGAGGTGTCCGGTCGATAACCGGACTATCCGCTAAGCGCTCCGCTGCAAAGCGGTTAAGGTCATCCTCCGGGATTAACCATCGTCCGTCATTACCTCTAAAACAGGCAAGCTTTCCTGACTTCATGGCGCGCATTATGCTCGATCGGCTGATGCCAGATTTTGCTGCGGCCTTGTTGGGTGTCAGGGTGTTCATCTGAGTGTCCATCTTGGGTGTCCGGTCGATAACCGGACATGTCCACCGGCCAACTATGTTACTCAATTCGGTTGGTGGTTTTAGGGGTCAGACCCGGCCCACCTTGGTGCAAAAGTCGGTGAAAATCTTCTCTATGTTGTGGGAGTCCAGGGCAATGCCGCGCTCTCGGCAGAAGCGGCGGAAGTCACTGGCGATCAGGTCGTTGTCCTTGTTACAGCCCGCCGCCCGTTTCAGGTCCAACCAGTGCGGGCTGTAGCTGATACCGCCGGTCTCAGGGAAGGCGGGTGCAACCGTTTCGGCGGTGCCGTTGCGCCGGGCCTTCCGGCCCGCGCTGTGGCCCCGCAATTCGCGCTTGGTCGGGGCCGGATCGTCCTTCGTTTCCCAAGCAATCGTGACGCTCGCAACCGTCCGGCCGATCTTGTTGGGCGTGGCGGTCAAGGTCAGGCGAGATAGCTGGTTTATCTCGGAAATGGCGGGTTTCAGCACATCGCGGTTCACATCTGCAAAGCGCTTGTGCTTACCCTCTGGTAGCCCGAACAAGTCTCGCAGTTCCGGGACGGTGAAGGTTTTGCCGCTGATGTGATCGAGATTCACAAGGCTAGCGATGTGCTGAAACAACAAAACGGAATATTTGCTGGAGAGGTGAAACACGGTCTGGCGGTCGAGGATCGCCCAGTGGTTCGACCGTTCGGCCATTTCCAAAAACATGCGCCCGAAAAACCATGACAGCAGCGTGTCGCCGCTGATCGGGTCTTTGCGGTCCAGCACGGCATGATCCAGAAGCCCGCCCACTATCACCCGCTGTGCATCATCGGCAGGGTCGCCGTCCCGGATCACCACAGCCCGCAATTCCTCAAACAGCGGCGTCAGGCTGGCCCGCGTGTGGTTGTCCATGCCGCCGATCTTGCGAATGTCCGAGAGGCGGATTTCATGACGCACAGGATCGGCCATGCGTCCACCCGCCGTGCCGATCATCAGGTGCATCAGCTTGAGCGCCGCAAGGCTCGGGGCATTGCGCATGTAGACCCCACGCGCCATCTCGGCGGGAAGCACAGTTTTGGTCTGGTCGAAGGCCCGTTCTGCGGCCACTTGCGTTGTCTTTCCCATAGGTGGGTTTTATTGGGCGCAATGTCCCACCTGTCAATCTCCTATTTCGGCTGGATTCCCCACTTTTGCGGCTGGATTCCCCACTTTTGCGGCTGGATTCCCCACTTATAAGCCGGTAAATAACTGAATTTAATGATGTATTTTTGCCTGAACTATAAGAACTATAAGAACAAGAAGGGCTGCGCCCATTTTTCGATGAAGGAAGAGGGGCAAAAAGGCTCTGGAAGGGGTGAGAATCTGGACGCCTATTCCCGGAACAGGTCAGAATGGGTTCCTGTCCGAGCCAGTTGCACTTCGTCACCATTGATGCGGTAGAGCAGCAGCCAGTCTGGTTCGATGTGCAGATCTCGGAACCCAATCCAATCGCCACGCAAGGCGTGGTCGCGATACTCTGTGGACAGGGGTGTTTCGTTCGCCAGCAGGGTCAGTACGGTGCGTAGCTTGGCCATATCCTTGCCGCGTTTCTCGGCCCGCTTCACATCCTTGCGAAAGCGGGTTGATGGAACCAGCGCCAGCACGGTCAGATACCGAGGTCAGAGAACAGGGCGTCGGGCGTGTCAAACCGCGTGCCCTTGCCTGCATCCAGTTCCTTCATGGCCTTTATTGTGGTCGGGGTAGGAACCTTCACATCGAAGGGCAACCGCTGTTCGTCTGCGATCCGCAGCATGAGCAGCCGGATAGCATCCGAGACGGATAGCCCCATCGCTTCTAGCGCCGCCGCTGCGCGGTCCTTGGTTGCCGTGTCGATGCGCGCCCGCACCACAGAATCTGCGTTCATTGTGATACCTCATTACGTAGCCACAATGTAGCTACAAACGTGAACGTCGTCAACGAAAGAAGCCTTTCCGCCTTTTCGATGCTGCCGCCTGATTCAGTTCACAGAGGCCCGGAGAGCCGTTCAGAAGGCTCCAGAGGGCTTTCCAGAGGGTTGGGGCTCCGAAGGGCGGGGCGGGCCTCTTTGGCATCTCTCCGGGCCTTTTTGGCCTGCGTGGCCCTGCTCTCTGCCTCAACAAGCCTCTGATCGACCCGGCGGTCGATAGCAGAGCAATCACATGTGGGGTGAAGATGGCAGGAAATAGGGGGTGTATGTTCAGTATCCCTCACACAGCCCAACCCCCATGTTTTTAAGGGCCAAACGGCAGTTTTCTGGTGAAGAAACAAAAACCGCCCGATCGGGTGGTCAAACCCCCTCCTCCCCAGCCTCTTGGGGGCGGTTGGTCAGGGGATCGGGACGGGCGGACCCGGTTTTGTAAACATCCCGCATTTCCTGCCACTTCCCCTTGCCGGCTTCGGAAGCAGGCGATCCGGTAGCCGCAGAAGGAGCGAGACCACAGGGATCGAGCGACTGGCGCGGCGGGGGCCAGGTGGAACTTATGCCGACGCCGAGCGGGGTGGACGCCCCCCTTTGCGGCCATTGGCACGGGCTGCGTCTGCCTTGGCCTTGCTGGTGGCCTTGCCGCCAGTGGCACCGAGTTGTGCCGCCATCCAGCTGCGCGACCCGAATACGCCTTGCATCAGTGCCGGGACATACACATCCGCGTCCAGCTTCGGCCAGTGCAGCCCCAGACCGGCAGGCGTGACCTCGATGTCGGCCAGATCGTCGGGCATGGCACCGGCCAGTCCCTCGACCAACCCGACCGGCACGGCCAGTTCAACATCGTTGTGCAGCCTGACGACCACGCGCCCATGCTTGCGGTCATATCGGGCTGCAACGGCGTGACCGGCCTGCCGGGCTTCGGCGGCGCGGGCTTGGGCTTGCTCGAACTCTTGTTCAGAAATCGCCATGTATCGCGCTCCATTCAGTGCAGAGGGCTGCAATATGCGGCCCCAAATCGGTTTCGATGCGCCGCACATCCCTGATGGTGAACCCGTGGGCCTCACGCAATTCCGGCGGGCCATCCGGGCAGTTCAGGATGAATACGGCTTCACCGCCCTGCCCCCAGACGTGGACATGCGCGGGACGATGGTCAGCGGGATAGATCACCACGCGCAGGGCGTTGAGTCGCAGGACAGTTGGCATGAGAGGAGTTTATCTTAAACCTAAGCGCTTGGGAATATATTCTTGACAATTGCATAACTAATTGATATATAACGATAATTATCTACGTATCTGGTAGGGATGATAACTATGAAGAAAGATGAGCATAGAACTGACCAAGCTAGCCGCCGCTGGAAGGCGCGTGTTGAAAAAGTGGTTAACTCACGTTTGAGTCACCACATGG
>NZ_CP115760.1 GCF_027912675.1 Paracoccus sp. SCSIO 75233
CTACAAAACTTCAGTTTTCGCACCTCTGAATGTAGCGATCTGGCCCCTTTCCCGCAAGCGCAAAGCGATTCGCGGGCCAGGGAAATTTTGCCTTCGTGAATGACATCATGGATTACACACCGATTTCGCCGTTTATGCGGCCGATCTCGCACGCCCATCTGCGCGTGGTCGAGCGTCCTGAGGCGTCTGTTCCCGGCAAGCCCGTCAACAAGTGGGAGCTCCTCCGTGAGCTGTCCAAGGCACAGGCCGCCTTCGGGGTTTCCGAGCGCGATCTGACCGTTCTTCAGGGACTTCTCAGCTTTTTTCCGGACGATGCGCTTGGCGGGAACACCGAAATGGTCGTCTTCCCATCCAACAAGGCGATCTGCGAGCGGCTGAACGGCATGCCTTGCTCGACGATGCGCCGTCACCTCGCCCGGTTGGTAGAGGCACGCTTGCTCATGCGGCGCGATAGCCCCAATGGGAAGCGGTATGTGCGCAAGCGTGGCGAAGATCGGGTGGCCTTCGGCTTTGATCTCTCCCCGCTCTATTGCCGGGCCGAGGAAATTGCACGGGCTGCAGAGGCTGTGCGTGAGGCCGAGGACCGTGTGCGGCGACTGAGGGAGGTAGTGAGCCTTATGCGTCGCGACTTGGCCGCTCTGGCGGAGTTCGGCGAGGAGATCCAGCCCGGGCTTGGCCTATGGGACCAGCTCCGCGACAAGGCAGCCCTCACCGCCCGCGCTCTTCGCCGCAAACTCTCGCTTGAGGATCTGTCGGCATTTCGGACTGAACTGGAGACCCTTCTTGACCAGGCGCGTAATGTGATTGACGGTCCTGAAACAGAAGAAATGAACACCAATGATGCCCAATGTGAGCGTCACCATCATAATTCAAATAAAGAATCTATAGATCTTGAACCTGCCTTAGAAAAAGGCGGGGCGGCGGGACGCGCGCCTGATGATGATACGGGTGAGCCCGTGGCTGACCTTGAAGAGTCTGACACGAGGCGGGTGCCGAAAATCCCACTCCACCTGGTAATCGCCGGCTGTCCCTCGCTCAAGACTTTCTATCAGGGCGACATTCGACACTGGCACCAACTTTTCGACGCGGCTTGTCATGTAAGGCCGGCCATGGGGATCAGTGTTTCCGCGTGGGAAGAAGCGCAACGCTGCATGGGACCAGAGCAAGCCTCGATCGTCGTCGTGGCCATGCTGGAACGATTCTCTGACATCAGATCACCGGGTGGATACTTGCGGGCGCTGACGTCCAAGGCCGCGGCGGGCGAATTCTCTTGCGGTCCGATGGTCATGGCTTTGATCGGTCGGCGAAGTGCGGCTTAACAGCTGTTAAGTTTCAACGCCGCGGTGCTCAGTTGGCATGACTTAACAGCTGTTAAGTCGCCTCTTGGCAACCATACGATCATCGAGAGGGAAAGGAGTGTTGGTTTGAGGGTGACGGGAAATGAGATCGGGAGAGTGGCTTCCGGCGCCCGTCGTGGAGAAGATCTGATGACGAAAGCTGTCCGGAAAATCACCCTGTCCCCTTCGCGGGATATCCCTTTTGACAAGCTGGTCCTGAGCCAGTCCAACGTGCGGCGCATCAAGGCTGGCGTGTCTGTCGAGGAACTGGCCGAAGACATCGCCCGCCGCGGTCTGTTGCAGAGCCTGAGCGTGCGGCCCGTCTTGGCTGACGACGGCACCGAGACCGGCAAGTTCGAGATCCCGGTCGGTGGCCGTCGGTTCCAAGCATTGTCCCTGCTGGTGAAGCAGAAGTGTTTGGCAAAGACCCCGCCCATTCCTTGCATCGTGCGCGATGCTGCGTCCGACATCCTGGCCGAGGATGATTCCCTTGCAGAAAGCATGCATCGCGTCGCCCTGCACCCGCTCGACCAATTCCGCGCGTTTGTGGCGCTGAGGGACAAGGGCCAGAGCGATGCAGAGATTGCCGCCGCCTTCTTCGTGACGCCGCAGATCGTGAAGCAGCGCTTGAAACTCGCTTCCGTCGCCCCTGCCCTGCTTGAGGTCTATGCCGAGGATGGCATGACGCTGGAGCAGCTCATGGCCTTCACCGTGAACCCCGATCATGCGCGTCAGGTTCAGGTCTGGGATGTGATCCATTCATCCTGGAACAAGGAGCCATTCCAGATCCGGCGCATGCTGACCGAGACCTCGGTCCGGGCGTCTGACCGGCGCGCGGTCTTTGTGGGTGCTGAGGCCTACGAAGCGGCGGGCGGCACGATGTTGCATGACCTCTTTCAGGGCGATGACGGTGGCTGGCTCGAGGACCCTGCCCTGCTCGATCGGCTGGTGACGGAAAAACTCCAGGCCAAGGCTGAGACGGTTGCCGTTGAGGGCTGGAAGTGGATCGAGGTCGCGCTTGACCTGCCCTACGGCTACAGCCACGGCCTGCGGTCCCTGTCAGGTGATCCGGCACCGATGACGGATGACGAAGGCGCGGCCCATGCCAAGCTGCTCGCCGAATACCGGGCGCTGGAAGAGGAATACGCGGGTCAGGATGAAATCCCCGACGGGATCGACACGCGGCTTGGCGTGTTGGAAACGGAGATGGAAAAGATCGAGACCCGGCCGTTGATCTTCGACGCGGAGGAGATCGGGCGGGCAGGGGCGTTCGTCACGCTCGACCGCTACGGCGCGCTGGCCGTCTATCGCGGCTATGTGCGTCCAGAGGATGAGCCGGTTGACGTGACAGCGGTCCAGGATGGTGCTGATCCTGCGGTGGCGGGGCAGGGGGATGATCGTGATCTCACCGATGGCTATGACAGTGCCGCTCATGCCGGAACCGTCATCATGTCGGGAGGCCAGCCGATTGGCGGCGATCTGCCGGAGGATGAGGATGACGGAGCGCTGAAGCCACTGCCCGAGCGGCTCGTAATCGAGTTGACGGCACACCGGACGCTGGCGCTGCGTGAAGCGATCGGGCGCTCGCCCGACGTGGCGTTGATTCTGCTGCTGCTGAAGATTGTGACGGACACCTTCCGCACTTCCTCTGCTTCGGGAAGCTGTCTCGAAGCCTCAGTGCGTCACATCTACATGCCGGCGCAGGCGAGCGATCTGAAGGACAGCGTGGTGGCAAAGCTGGTCGACGAGCGTCATGCGCCGGAACGATCTCGTGGCGCTTGACGATGAGGACCATGCCGAAGGGCAGGGGGCGGATGCCGAAGCGGCTGACAGCGTCAGTGAAGCTGACCTTCCTGCATTTCTGACGGATGACCTGCCTGCTGAAGGCGCGTCGATGCTGGCCTCGGAATAACGTGATCCAGCGGGGGGCGGAGATTCCGCCCCCAATCACCCTATAGTGTAATAATATCAATGGGATGAGCGCGATTACTCGCATTCAGAATGAAGAATCATGTCTACAACAACCATCATCGACACCGCACCCCTCGGGGCGCTGCGACGTGAGACTTCAAGGCCAATGCTCCCGATCTTTCACATGGGCATTTGGAGCATCCGTTGGCAATCTGACGGATGCCTGAAATCCAGAAGTTTCACCGGGACGTGGTGACTGGAGCAAGAGAGAGGTTTCGATCCGTTCTGCGATGGCTGAGACGATAGCGAGGCCAAGCCCGCTACCATCAGTTTTTGCATCTGCCCTCTCGAAGCGCCCTGTCAGGCGTTCGAGTGTTTGGGTTGCTACCGCGGGGCCCTCGTTCGCCACGATCAACTGCCCGTCGCTCGTGAGTGTAACCTCGACTGGGGCATTCTGCGCCCCGTGGCGTAGGGCGTTTTCCACCAGATTCCGGCACAGAATTCCCAATGCGTCGGGGTCGATATCAGACAAGACAGGCGTGTCCGGCAAGTTCAACATAAGGCGCCCGTTCTCTGTGCTGCGCGCAATATCTTCCACCACGACCCGAGTGATGGTTCTGACATCAGCGCTCTGGTCCATCCGAAGTCTACCGCCTTCCGCCCGCGCAAGCTGCAGGAGACGTTCGGACAGCCGAGCGAGACGCTTGAGCGTCGCCTCGATCTCGGCGGCGCGCGCGTCGATGGTCGGATCTTTGGTCTCTGACCGCAGTCGCTGCGCCTGGGCGATAGCGCCCGCCAATGGTGTCCTTAGTTCATGAGCCGCATTGGCTGCAAAACTTCGCTCAGCCTCGAACGCGTCGCGCAACCGAGCCAAAAGGCTGTTCAAGGTTGCAGCCAGCGGTCCGATTTCTGTCGGCAGGTCGGCCGCGGGTACTTCTGACAGGTCGCGCACGCCGCGCGCTTCAAGCCGCGTACGGAACCGATGGAGAGGGGCGAGGCTAAAGCGCACAGCGAGAATAATCGACGCGAGCGCCAACGGCAGCACAACCAGCAGCGGCAGGCCGAGGCTCATCTGGATTTCCCGAGCAACCGAAGCGCGATGCGCCAACGGTTCGGCCACGGTGATGCTGATCGTCCCCTGGAGCGCCGCGTCGCTGTAGAGGCGATGTGTGGCGTTCTGCCCAAATCCCGGACCGCCGTATGGAGGAAACACGGCAGGGTCCGCCGCATGGGATTGCAGCAAAATGCGTCCCTCGGCATCGCGTACGATGTAGGTGAAGAACTCGTCATGCTCCCGGATCGGCGCGAGGCGCTGCGTCACACCCTGATCTTCTTGCCCGACGATGTCGGTCACGGCCAGCGGCAGGATGCGCTCGGCGGTTTCGCGTAGGGCGCTGTCGAAGACCTCATCCATCTCGCCCCGAACGATCACCGCGGTAACCGTGGCGGCGGCGAGCCAGAGGATCGTCAGCACAAGGCCGAGTGACAAGCCGAGCCGTACCTGAAGGCTGGATGGCCACATCATGGCTTGCCCAGCCGGTAACCCATGCCGCGCTCGGTCTCGATGATGGCGCTCCCCAGTTTCTTGCGCAGGCGGCTCACGTGCACCTCGATGGTGTTGCTCTCGACTTCGGCGTCGAAAGCGTAGAGCTTCTCCTCCAACTGCGCCTTGGACAGGAGCTGCCCGGGACGCGCCAGGAAGGCCTCGAAGAGCGCCCATTCCCGCGCCGTCAGCGGCACATGTCTGCCATCCCGATGGACGCTGCGCGCGGCAAGGTCGATGTCGAGCGGTCCGTGGGTCAGGATCGGGTTGGGGTTGCCGCTGTAGCGCCGCGCGACCGATCCGATCCGTGCCGACAGTTCCGACAGGTCGAAGGGCTTCACAAGATAGTCGTCAGCGCCCGCATTGAGGCCTTCGATCCTATCGGACACCTGGTCGAGCGCCGTCAGGATGATGACCGGCGTCACGTCTCCACGCGTCCTGAGGCCCTTGAGGAACCCGATACCACGTCCGTCTGGCAGCATGAGGTCGAGCAGGAGCAGGTCTTAAGAGGTTGCGCTCATCGCGTCTGCCGCCGCGTCTAGCCGCGTGACCCAGTCTACTGACTGGCCATCAGCTGCGATCTGGTCGCGCACGGCAGCGCCAAGAGTCGTGTCGTCCTCGATCAGCAATATGCGCATGGTCGTACCCGTCCTTTCCTGATGTCCCTCCATGATCCGTCTGGCTGACACGAAGCTGAAGCTTGTGGGTCGAGCCCCTTCAGGCTGCCGTCAGCTTCGCGGCGCATGAATGGCATCAAGAGGCGAGCCACTAGGAGTGTGCCCCATGAAGAAGACATTGACAATTATCGGCTTTCTCGCGGTCTTTACGGCCGGCGCGGCGCTGGCTGACGACGATTGCTTCGTGCCGATGGCCGACTGGCAGCCGCGCGATGCTGTTGCCATGCTGGCCGAGGAAAATGGTTGGACGGTGCGCCGGATCAAGATCGATGACGGCTGCTACGAGATCGACGGGAGGGATGCCGAGGGGCGTGCGATCGAGGTGACTGTCCACCCGGCCACGCTGGAGGTAATCGAGTTCGAATACGAGGACGACGAGGATGATCGCCGCGAGCGGGATCACGAGAGACGCGACGATGACTGATGCAGCGCGTCGCGACGGTATTGTCCCGGTGCCGAGCCTGCCGCCACTCTCCCGGCTTTCCCTAAACTCTCCTCTAGCCCTGACGGGCCCGGTGCTGGTTGCGTTGCCATGCCTGCTGGCGGCTTTGCTCGGTTTCAACACCTATGCGACTTATGGTGCGGATGCCGCGCTCGGCATCGCCGTCGGGGCCGCGGCAGTTGTCGCGATGGCACAGACCCTGATCCTCGCCGCACGGCCGCCGCTGGTGGAGCCGTTGTTCGGCGGTCTCGATCGCATGTACCGGGTCCACAAGTGGCTTGGTATTTCCGCAATGGTCCTGATGATCCTGCACCAGCAGATCGAGCCGGATTTCGAGCGTTTGGTGCGTGAAACCTCCCTTGGTGAACTTGGTGAAGAGGCGGGCGAACTTGCCTTCAACGCGCTTCTTGCCCTGGTTGCTGTCAGCTGGTTCCGGAGATTGCCCTTCACCCCACTGGAAATCCCCTATCAAATCTGGCGGTTCAGCCATCGTTTCATGGGGGCCCTTTTTGCAATCGTGGTCTTTCACCAGTTCTTCGTCGACCTGCCGACAGAGGTAGATCCATCGCTCTCGGTGCTTCTGAACACATTCGGCATCGCCGGAGTGATCGCGTGGATATTCACCGAGCTGGTCGCCCCGTACCTGCGGCGTAGAGAATTCACCGTCACAGAGATCAGCCAGACCAAGGACACCACCACGCTAACCCTCCGCCCCGAGGGGCGGGCCATGCGGTGGCGGCCGGGGCAATTCGCCTTCTTCCGCGCGCCAGAGGCAGGACTGTCCGAGCCGCACCCTTTCACGATTGCCAGCGCCCCGCGCCCTGACGGCACCCTGACGTTCTGCATCAGGGGGTTGGGTGGCTGGACACGAAGCCTGCCCGCCATCTTGCGGACCGGAACGCGCGTGCAGGTCGAAGGGCCATATGGACGGTTCAATTTCCGCAAGGGCGGTGCGCGCCAAATATGGCTTGCCGGCGGCATCGGTATCACGCCGTTCCTCGCCTGGG
This sequence comes from Paracoccus sp. SCSIO 75233, assembly GCF_027912675.1. Lineage (NCBI taxonomy): Bacteria > Pseudomonadati > Pseudomonadota > Alphaproteobacteria > Rhodobacterales > Paracoccaceae > Paracoccus > Paracoccus sp. SCSIO 75233. Next base: position 6,918 of record NZ_CP115760.1, read on the forward strand.
CGGAAAGCCTGACAGAGGCGGAGCGTCGCGACATTCACCTCATCTACTGCGTTCCGACACAAGAGGAGGCGATTGGCGTAGAGACGTTGCGCGCTGCGGCTGCCCGCAACCCGAGGTTCAGTTTCGAGGTGGTCGTTACGACGCGCGATGGCAGGCTCACGGCCGAGCGCCTGATTGGCGCGGTCCCTTTCGCGATCCGGCAAGCCGATCTGTGGTTCTGCGGCCCAACCGGTCTGAAGGACGGGATTCTCAAGGGCTTGAAAGCACAAGGCCAAACGCCTCGCCGTGTCCGCTTCGAGCAGTTCGAATTCACCTGAACGCGGGGCAGGGCGCATAGCCATGCCAGCCCTGTAGCCTGCGCTCGCATCTTTTTTTGGCTCCGCCCTCATCGGCGGGGCCATTTTCCTGACGGCAAGCTGAAGCAGGAATCGCTGGGGCGTCAGGATGCCCTCAGGTCGGGGTGCCAGATTGGTCTCATCAAACGAAAGGACCCCTTGCCATGAAAAAGACCCTGACCGCCCTTGCCCTGATCGCACTTTTGCCCGCCAGCGCTGCGCTGGCCGACGACGATGATTGCAATGCGCCCCGTGACCAGTGGCAGCCGCGCGAGGCCGCCATGCAGATGGCCGAACAGAACGGTTGGACGGTGCGCGACTTCGAGATCGACGACGGCTGCTACGAACTCGAAGGCCGAGACCAGGATGGCCGCGAGATCGAGGTGAAGCTCGATCCGGCGACGCTGCAGATCGTCGAGATGGACTACGAGGATGATGACGACGACCGCGGTGGCGCCCGCAATCCCGCGCCCGCTGGAACGGTCGCCCCTCCGCAGAACGGCCTCTTCGGAAACGGCGCCCCTCCGCAGGTTCAGGTGAACTGAACAGCTCCGAAGCACCCTGAACAAGGATCATTCCCATGAAATCACTTCTCGCAACGCTCGCGCTGACCACCGCACTCACGCTTCCCGGCCTCGCTATGGCACGGCCCGTGACGCTCACAACCACCCTTAACAACTATGGTGGCGACGGCGCTTACCTCGCGCTTTACGTTACCGACGCCTCGGGCGCCTATGTCGGCAGTCTCTGGATGGCTGGTGGCAAGTCCAAGTACTACGAGCATCTGAGCGACTGGTACCGTGCCACGGGCGGCGATACCGCGCAGGTAAACGGTATCACCGGCGCCAGCGTCGGCGCGGGCCGCAGTCTCGAGATCACGCTCGATCTGGCCGACGCGCTGTTCGATACGGGCTACACGCTGCACATCGACGCGGCGGTCGAGGATATGCGCGATAGCCCGAACGAGGTGGCCGTGCCGCTGACGACGGCGGGCGCGGGCACGCCGGTGAGCGGGCGGCGCTACATCTCCAACTTCTCCTACGACATGTGAGGGGCAGGGCCATGATCCGTACACTCCATCGCTGGCCGGGTCTTCTGGCACTCGCGCTCGTCACGATCCTGAGCCTGAGCGGCGCTGCGCTCTCGGTCTTTCCGGCAGTCGAGCGCATCACCGCGCCGCAGGTGGAGACTGGCCTGACAGTCGCCACCCTCGCGGACCGCATCCAGGTCGTCTATCCGGGCGTCGAGCAGATCCGGCGGTCGCCCTCCGGTCGGATCACCGCCTATTGGTTCGATCAGGGCGCGCCTGGTGCTGCCGTGATCGACCCGGCGACGGGCGCGGGCGTTGCCTCGGCCGACCCGAACCAAGCCCTTCGCTGGCTCACCAACTTTCATCGCTCGCTCTTCCTCGGGGATGGCGGGCGCATCGCCATGGCCGCCGGGGCCGCAGCGATGCTGGTCCTCTCGCTCTCGGGTGCTGTGCTGGTCGCGCGGCGGGCGGGGGGATGGCGGCACTGGTTCGCGCCTCTGCGCGGACCGCTCGCGGGCCGGCTGCACGTCGAGATCGCCCGGATCGCCGTCATCGGCCTCGTTCTGTCCTCCACCACCGCCCTCTGGATGACAGCTTCCACCTTCGATCTTCTGCCGGACGGTGGCGTCCTGCCGGCTGATCCCACCGAAGTGAGCGGAGAGATTGGGTTCGCTCTCGATCAGATGGCCACGCTGCTGCAGACCCCCGTCGCCGAGCTGCGCGAACTGAGCTTTCCCTATCCCGGCGATGCGACGGACGTGTTCACACTGAAGACCGACCGGGGCACCGGCTATCTTGACCAGGGAACCGGCGCGCTCATGGCATGGGCCGACCTGACCGGGTGGGAGCGCGTCTCGGAAACCATTTACATGCTGCACACGGGGCAGGGGGCCGCGACGCTCGGCCTTGTGCTCGGGATGATGGCGCTCGGAGTGCCGGCGATGGGCGTGACCGGCGTCCTGATCTGGTTTGCCGGGCGGCGCGGGCGGCCGCGCATCCGCGGCAACCAGCCCGCGGGCCGTGCCGAGACGATCCTTCTTGTCGGCAGCGAGGGTGGCAGCACCTGGGGCTTCGCCGCGACCCTGCATGCCGCGCTGACGGCAGCGGGGCAGGGCGTCCATGTTGGCCCGATGTCGGGCTTCGCGCCAGAGCGCTACGCCCGAGCCGAGCGCATCATCGTGCTCGCCGCGACCTATGGCGACGGGGCTGCGCCGGCCTCGGCGAAGGGCTTCCTCGACCGGTTGAACGCCCTCGACGGAGCGCCGGATATTCCCATGGCTGTGCTTGGTTTCGGAGATCGGAGTTTTCCGGCCTATTGCGCCTTTGCCAAGGACGTTGCGGCAGCAGCGCAAGCGAAGGACTGGCCGGAGCTTCTGCCGCTTGACGCAATCGACCGCCAGTCCCCGCAGGATTTCGCGCGCTGGGGCCGCGCTCTTGGCGAGGCGCTTAGCATCTCTCTCGAGCTTTCTCACCAGCCCGTCTCGCCGCGCACCGAAACATTGACCCTCGTCTCGCGGCGCAACTACAGGGCCGAGATGCAGGCGGGGGCCGCGATCCTGCGCTTCGCCCTGCCGCGCGCGACGCTGTGGCAGCGGCTGACCGGGGCGGGTTTCGCACGGTTTCAGGCGGGCGACCTGATCGGTGTCCTGCCGCAGGGCAGCGCCGTGCCACGTCTCTACTCGCTGGCCTCGGGTCGCCGCGACGGCTTCGTGGAGATCGTTGTGCGCAAGCATCCGGGCGGGCTGGCCTCGGGCCAGCTGACCGCCTTGGAGCCGGGCGCTAGGGTCACGGCCTTCCTGCGCCGCAATCCCGGCTTTCACGCCGACCGCGGTCGCACCCCGCTGATCCTGATCGGGGCGGGCACCGGCATCGTGCCGCTGGCGGGCTTCATCCGCGGCAATGCGCGGCACAGGCCCGTGCACCTGTTTTTCGGGATGCGGCATGCGGACAGCGATTTCTTCTATGGCGAAGAGATGCCCGGCTGGCAGGCTGAGGGGCGGTTGACCCGGCTTGTCACCGCCGTCTCGCGCGGCGCGCGGCGCAGTTATGTGCAGGACGCCTTGCGCGCCGACGCGGCGCAGGTGGCCCGGCTTATCTGCGACGGGGCGCGTGTGATGGTCTGCGGCGGGCGCGACATGGCCACGGGCGTGAGCGATGCGTTGGCCGAGATCCTCGCACCTGCCGGGCTTACGCCCGCAGTCCTAAAGGCAGAGGGGCGGTATGTCGAAGATGTCTACTGAGCGCGCGCGCATCGCCCTGAACGGCCCCACCATGGGCACGCGCTGGTCGGCGCTGTTCTTCGCGGATCGGGGCCGCGACACGGATGCAATCCGTGCCGCCCTTCAGGCGGCTGTCGACGAGGTGGACAAGCAGATGTCGACGTGGAACGCGGAGAGCGCGCTCATGCGGATCAATGCGGCGCCGGTGGACGATTGGGTGGTGGTGCCGGAGCAACTGCGGGCGGTCCTGCGCCTCGGGCTCGAGATCGGGCGCGCCTCGGGCGGGGCCTTCGATATCGGCATGGGCGATGCGGTGACGGCCTGGGGTTTCGGGCCCGGGGCCGCCGCGCCCGAGGGTATCCGCGCCGTGATGGACGCCCCCCGCCGCCCGGCGCAGGAGGTGCTGGAGATCGAGGGGATGCAGTTGCGCAAGACCGCGCCCATGGCGCTGGATTTGAACGGCATCGCCAAGGGCTATGGCGTCGACCGGCTCGCCGAGACCTTGCGCGATCATGGGATTGCCGACGCCCTTGTCGGCATCGACGGTGAGATGCGTGCCATGGGCCTGCGCCCCGATGGCGAGGCATGGATCATCGCGGTAGAAGCGCCGGACCCTGATCGCCGGACGCCGCATTCGGTTCTGGCGCTGCAGGACGCCGCCGTGGCGACCTCCGGTGACTACCGCCATTGGGTCGAGGTTCAGGGGCGCCGCCTGTCGCATACCATGGATCCGAGACGTGGCGCGCCGCTGATCGCCTCGCCGGCCTCCGTCACCGTGGTGGCCCGCACCTGTGCCGAGGCCGATGCTTGGGCGACGGCGCTCATGGTGCTCGGTGCGGAGAGGGGTGCGGACCTCGCGAGACAACGTGGACTCGACGCCCTGTTTCTTCTGTGCGATGATGAAGGCAATGCAATGGGCGTGGGAGTCGGGCGTCTTTTTTCCGAAGAACCAGCGGCAATCGCCTCAGCCGGGGGAAGATGAGCCGCATGGAACAGACCCGTACCGATCGCTTCAAGACCGCACTCCTGCTGATGGCCGCAACCGGGCTGATCGTGGGACTCGCATTCTACCTTGCGGGCCAACCACAGGTTGCGAACCTGATCTGGATTGCAGGAGTTGTTCCCGCGCTGGCAGCGCTTGTGGTCGAAATCGTCCGCAGCATTGGGCGCGGCGAGGTGGGCCTCGATATCGTTGCCGCGCTGTCGATGTCGGCGGCGCTTGTCTTCGGCGAGACCTTGGCTGCGGCTGTCGTCGCAGTCATGTATTCTGGAGGCACTTTCCTCGAAGCCTTCGCTGAGGGCCGTGCACGTCGTTCGATGAAGGATCTTCTATCTCGCGTACCCCGGACCGCGACGCGGCACCGGAACGGCGGTCTTGAGGATGTGCCTCTCGAGGAGATCGCACCGGGCGATCGCCTGCTGATCCGGCAGGGCGATGTCGTTCCCGTGGACGGTTCGGTTACGTCCGACACCGCCTTCCTCGACACCGCGGCGCTGACCGGCGAATCCCTCCCAGTCCGGCTGGCGCGCGGGGCCGACGCCATGAGCGGATCGACCAACGCGGGCGAGGCCTTCGACCTGACGGCGACGCGCGAGGCCAAGGACAGCACCTATGCCGGGATCGTTCGCCTGGTCGAGGAAGCGCAGGCGTCCAAAGCGCCGATGTCCCGGCTGGCCGACCGCTGGTCGCTGGGCTTTCTGGTCGTCACCGTCAGTATCGCCTTCGCGGCCTGGTGGTTCACAGGCGATCCGATCCGCGCGGTCGCCGTGCTGGTGGTCGCCACGCCCTGTCCGCTGATCCTTGCCGTGCCGGTTGCGCTGGTCGCGGGTCTCTCGCGTGCGGCGCATTTTGGCGTTTTGATCAAGGGCGCAGGGCCGCTCGAGACAATGGCGCGCATCCGTACGCTGATCCTCGACAAGACGGGGACGCTGACAGATGGCCGTCCGCAGATCATCTCGATCGACAGCCACGATGGCATGAACGAGGACGACATCCTGCGCCTCGCGGCCGCGCTCGATCAGGCCTCCAAGCACCCTGTCGCGCAAGCGATCGTCACCGCCGCCAAGGCACAGGGCTTCACACTGCCCGTTCCGACAGAAGTGGCTGAGATCCCGGGCGAAGGGGTCTTGGGTCGTGTGGAGGACCGCGAGGTGATCGTCGGGGGCGACGGCTTCGTGGCGTCCCGGGTCGGGCGGATGGTGGGCGATCACCCCGCCAAGGGCGCCGGATCGGTCCTTGTCGCAGTGGCAGTTGACGGTCACATGGCCGGGCACCTCGTCATGTCCGACCCGCTGCGCGAGGGAGCGGGTGCCATGCTGGACGGTCTGCGCCGCCAAGGGATCTCGCGTATCCTGCTGGCCACCGGCGACCGCGCGGACGTGGCCGAGCGTGTGACGGAAGGGCTGGGCCTCGACGGGCTGCGGGCCGGTCTGACGCCGGATCAAAAGGTGTTGCTGGTGCTCTCTGAGCGTAAACACGGGCCGGTGATGATGGTGGGTGATGGTGTCAACGACGCGCCCGCCCTGGCCGCAGCCGATGTAGGCGTGGCAATGGGGGCACGGGGCGCCGCGGCCTCGGCCGAGGCCGCCGACGTGGTGCTGCTCGTCGACCGGATCGACCGGCTGGGGCCCGGCATCGAGATCGCGCGGGCTTCACGCCGGATCGCGGTCGAAAGCGTTGTCGCCGGGATCGGCCTGTCTGTCATGGGCATGATCGCGGCCGCTTTCGGCTACCTCACGCCGGTTCAGGGCGCGCTCCTGCAAGAAGTGATCGACGTTGCCGTGATCCTGAACGCCCTGCGCGCGCTGCGCATCGCGCCACAGGAGCCAGCTACGGGCAAACCCCAGGCGATCATTTCAGAGCAAGCTGACATCGTTCAAGGAGCCACGCCATGAGCCGTCTATCACATTCTGAAATCCATATGGTGCATCGCATCGGCTGGCTGCGGGCCGCCGTTCTCGGCGCCAACGATGGTCTTGTCTCGACCGCGAGCCTCGTCGTCGGCGTCGCCGCAGCCGGGTCCGGCAAGCCCGAGGTCATGATCGCCGGGCTGGCCGGGCTTATGGCTGGCGCGATGTCGATGGCGGCGGGGGAGTATGTCTCGGTCAGCTCGCAAACTGACGCCGAACAGGCGGACCTCGCCCGAGAGAGCCGTGAACTCGAGGAAACGCCCGAGGCCGAGCTCGAGGAACTAACCCGGATTTATGTTGAAAGGGGGCTGGACCGCGACCTGGCGGAAAAGGTTGCCGTGCAACTGACTGAACGTGACGCGCTCGGATCGCATGCGCGCGACGAGCTCGGCATTTCGGAAACCGTTACCGCCCGCCCTGTCCAGGCGGCTCTGGTGTCCGCACTGACCTTCGCCGTTGGGGCGGTGCTGCCCCTGATCGTCGTGCTGCTGGTCTCGGAGGCGCAGATCGCTCCCCTGGTGGCGGGATCGACGATCCTTGGCCTTGCGGTTCTTGGCGGATTGGGCGCTTCGGCCGGCGGCGCAGGCGTCGTCCGTGGGGCCACGCGGGTCACGCTATGGGGAGCGCTTGCAATGGCGGCGACAGCCGGGGTCGGTGCGCTGTTCGGGGTCGCCGTAGGCTAGGAGTTAATGGGGTGTACCCGAACCCCGCTCCGGCTGCTTGTTGCGGCAACGCTCGTCAACATCGTGCTGATCATCGAGGTGCCACAGATCGAGTCGCAGCGCGTGGGGTCATAAACCCATGTCCGCAAATGGGTCATGCTGGACGAGATCAACACCGATGTTCTGGAGCGGTCCTTTGTCTGGGAGGACCGCACGCCCATCGGCACGTTCAGTTCCGTCTTCACATCCAAAATCCAGTCCAGCCTGATCGCGCTTGCCAAGTCGGGCGGGGCATCCGTTGTCGATCGGCCGAAGTAATCTCGATCAGCGCGGGGTCTACCCAGCTTCACTTGTTCCCATCGATCCACTTCGACATCAGCTCCTTGTCGCGGAAGCATTCGTCCGGCACGGCGCGGCGCTTGATGCGGGCGAGGCGCTCGGCAAAGGCGACCTGCTTTGATGTCGGGCGGCTGTCCTGCGTGCCCGGCTTCAGCTTGGCCTGTGCGTCGATCCAGGCGCTCAAGGAGCGCCGATCTTGCTGAACCTCACACGGCAGAAGCGTCTGGTTGCGAAGGGCCAGTGCGCGCGCATAGGCGATCTGCTTTGGCGTCGCGGGCAGGGCGTAAGTGGTGCTTTCCATCGGGGATCTCCCTTCTTAGCGTGGCTTTCAACATAGAACATAACAGGAACAAAATCAAGCCACCTGCGGAAATCATGGGGTTTGAGAGGAAGAGGAGGGCCGGGGGAGGTCAGGCCTGAGGATGCCCGAAAGAGGGTGTCCGGGCCTGATCCTGTTCCTCATTGGGGTCTGATGCCGGAAAGTGGAGGATCCTACGTTCTCATGAGCTTTGCATTTAACGCTCCTCGGCATCAGATCCCTAAAGAGTGAAAGTGTTCTTCGGGTTTTGTGACTGACGGATGAGGGCCTTTGGGGTCCCTCAGATGGGTCCGGGCCGGATTCCGGTCTGCTGTTCCTGATGAAGGGCATTCCCATGCAAACAGGTGTCTTGCGCGTGTTGCGCGCGACCGCTGCCTCGTGGTGGCGACACAAGGAACTACGCCGATCCGGCCAGACGGGGCAGGCACAGCGGCTCGAGCGCGAGACCGTCCTGCGTGATCTCGGCTATCTGAAGCAGGCGGCGATATTGCCAAACGCGCATGTGATCTGCGGAGAGGGTGGGACTTTCCTCCATCTCGGTTGGACCACCGTGTCGACCTTCGCGCCGATCGAGCGCTTTCCCTTGGCCGCTCTTGCGGTCGCACGTGGCACGCCGTTCATCGATATCCGACCCGTCACCGATGTCATCACCTTCGCGAACCTGCCGCGGGTGGCGCGGGACGGATCGGTCGACCCTGACTCTTCGGGTCCCGGTAAGTCCGTGTCGCTGACCACCTACATCGACATGGCCGAACAGCTCGGCGCGAGCATCACCAACGATCCGCGGCTCTGTCGGTCAACCTAGTCACCACTCCCTCTCACCAAAACTCGAAAGGACGCCAGCCATGGCCCGATCCCGCACGCCCAAATTCGATGCCTCCGAGGTCATCACAAACGAAATCATCCGCATCATCGAGCGCGGCGTCCTGCCGTGGCGCGAGCCATGGACCGCAGGTGGCAGGTCTCGTCCCCTGCGCGTGGGCGGAGAACCCTACCAAGGGGTGAACAACTTCCTGCTGACCATGCGGACTGTGATGGCGGGCCACAGCTCTCCCTTCTGGATGACGTTGCCGCAAGCCAATGCGTTGGATGCAAAGGTCCGTAAGGGCGAGAAGTCCTCTGTCGTTGTTTACTACGGTCAAAGCCGGAAAGACGCCGGCGATGAGCATGATCATAGCGACGGGGATGATCACTCCGAGGAAGCCCGTATCTTCCGCTTCCAGAAATCCTATCGCGTGTTCAATGCCTGCCAGATCGATGGCCTGCCCGACAGTTTCTACCCTGACCCGGAGCCCGTACCCGAGCATCCGCCGTCCGAGCCCATCCCGCACATGCAGGCGTTTTTCGATGCCATCGACATCACAACCGTCTTCACGGGCACGGAGGCGTACTATTTGCCCCCCGTGGACAAGGTTTACATGCCATCCATCACGCGGTTCCAGGACCCGCGCAATTTCTACGGGGTCTGGGCCCATGAGCTGGCCCATGCCACGAAAGCTCCCCATCGACTGAACCGCGATTTCGGGTTCTCGAAGTTTGGCAACACGTCCTATGCGCGCGAGGAGATCGTCGCGGAATTGACCTCGGTGTTCCTGGGTCAGACGCTCGGCTTCACGGCGCATACGCTCGAGATGAATGCCGCCTATCTCCACAACTGGTTGCGCGTCCTGCGCTCGGACAAGGGTGCGATCTTCAAGCACGCCGCGGACGCGCAGCGCGCTTGCGACTACTTGATCGCCAGATCGGAGGCGGGCAGGGCAGGGCGCAGCGCCAAGGCGGCCTGACCACACGGAGAACGGAGAGTCCCATGTCACGCAAGGAACCCAAGACGCTGCGGGTGGTCTGCTTCGAAGACGGCCGCCGCAAGATCATCACCTTCAAACGCGGTGCCTATTGGTGGAGCACGTCCGAGGGCGCGTATCCTCTCTCGGCAGCGCTCGGAACCATCAAGGAACAGGGTGGCTGGGTCGAAACCATCCCTAACCCGAATTACAGACCCAAGGGGCTGTTCGGGTAGGGCACCTTCTGCTTCGGCCCTTCCGCCAAGCAGAAAAGAAAAAGCAGGCTTTGGGAAGGGTGTTTCAACTTCTCAAAGGAGAGCCCTATGACCATCACTGCACAGCCCCAGACAGAATGCCCGGATCCGAGTGTGATCGCCGCGCAGAACGACGCGTTCCGCAAGCTCGCGTGCCTTGGAGTGCCGCCCGCGCAGCCCATCCAAGGCCGGATGCATGTCACCCGCTCGCTCATGGAGGCCGGTGACGGCTTTATGGCCGAGGCGGTGAAAGCCACCGGTGAGTTTACCACCTTTGAGCAGGACAATGATCCCGAGGGATGGCATGATTTCGGGGCGGTCGAGATCCGGGGCGAGACCGTGTTCTGGAAAATCGATCTCTATGAAGCGGATTCGGATTTCCGCTACGGGGCCGAGACCCCGGGCAATCCCGTGACCACAATGCGCGTACTGACCGTCATGCTGGCGCGCGACTGGTAGAAGGGCAGGGGACGCCTCCCCGTGACATCTCAGACGACTAAGGCCCGCTGCCCCCAAAAAAGGCAAAGCGGGCCTTTTTTCGTGGTGATCCCCGAAGCCGGGGATTGGTCCCGCGCGTAGAGGCGCGGGCCACACCTAACCCATCTGGAAGGATATCCCATGACCACAAGTTTTGCCCCCCTCACCGTCGCTATCGGCGATCTCGTCCCGCATGCCGCCAATGTGCGCAGCAACGCGCCGGAAACCTATGACCCCGAGAACATCGCGCATCTGAAGGCCAGCATCGCTGTGCTGGGCCTCCTGCAGCCGCTCCTCGTCCAGAAGTTCGACGGCAAATACGCCGTGCTGGCCGGTGGCCGGCGCCATGCAGCCCTGAAGGAGCTGATCGCCGAAAATGCCAGCAAGGGGTTCACTGCGAAAACCAAGGTCGACTGTCGGCTTGTCCCTGACGACTGCGACGTCACCACTGCCCTGTCGCTCGCCGAGAACATCACCCAGGCGCCGATGAACGCCATCGACGAGTTCGAGGCTTTCGCCCGGATGATGGAAGTCGACGGCCAGACGCCCGAGACGATCGCCAAGACCTTCGGCACCACGGTGGCGGCCGTGAAAGGCCGGTTGCGCTACGGTCTGATCCACCCCGAGATCCGCGCTGCGGCCCGGGCTAAGACCATCACGCTCGACACGATGAAGGCCTTTGCGGAGCATCCGAGCCAGGAGGTGCAGCGCGAGGTCTTCGAGGCGCTCACCAAGGAAGATAGCTACCTGCAGGCCTATACAGTCCGCCAGGCGCTCAAGTCCCGCGGCGTCCAGGTCAGCGACGATATCGGGGCCTTCGTGCGCGAGGACTATGAGGCCCGCGGCGGCGCCGTTGCGGCTGACCTTCTGGAAGAGCATTCTGTGCTCGAGGATGCGGCGCTGGTCGAGACCATCCTGCTTGAGAAGCTCGGTGCCGCCGCCGAAGAGGCCCGTATAAAGCTGGGCTTTGCCTGGGCCGATGCGATGGTGCGGTATGACTACGCGACCATGGCCGACTACGGCCGCGTCTATCCCGGCCCGATCGAGCCTGATGAGGCTGCGCAAAGGTGCGTGGATGAAATCACCGCCGAGCTTGAGAAATTGCAGCTCGAGATGGAGGATGAGGGGCTCGAGGACGGTGCCTACAATGCCCTTTACGAGCGCGTGGACGCCTTGGAAGAGGAAGCCCGCGACCTGCAGGAGGCCTACAGCGCCGAGGACCTCGCGCGGTCTGGGGTGATCGCGTCCTGGTCGGCCGGTAAGGTCACACTCCATGTGGGTCTCGTCCGCCCGGAGGACACCGTGAAAGACGAGGGCGCGCGCGGCTCCTCAGCTAACCCGACCGGGCAGGAGGCCCCGGACGACGGTGAAATCAGCTACCCGGCCTCGCTGGCCGAGGACCTCAAGACCGAGCGGGCCATGGCCCTCGGCGCCGCGATGGCGCTGCATCCGGAGGCCACGCTCGATCTCACGCTCTTCAAGCTGGTCAGTGATGTTCTGGCCAGCGGAATGAGTGTCACGCAGGCAATCAAGATCGATGCCCGCAAGGAATACCGCAGCCATGCCAAGATGGACGAGATCGACGAGACCTCGCTCGAGCAGGTGGCGGCGGCGCATGATGCGCTTGATCTGTCCTGGCTCGATGACGCCCGCGCGCCCGCCGATCAGTTCGCGGCGTTTCGCGCGCTGGAGGCAGGTGAAAAGGCCAAGCTCGTCGCCTATGCCACCGCCAGCACCACGCAATCCTGCTTCGCGCGGGACCGCCAGCGCGACAGCCTGATGCATGCATTTGAGATCGAGATCATGCCCGACATTCGCGCCCACTGGACACCGAATGCGGCCCTCTTCAACCGCTTCAAGAAGGCCTGGCTCCTGAAGATCCTCGGCGAGGATCTGGGTCTCGCCCAGGAGGCTGTGACGCTGGCCTCGTCGAGCAAAAAAGAGATCGTCGCCTTCTGCGACAAGCTCTTTTCAGAGCCCTTCGCCACACTCACGGACGCGCAGCGCGCTGCCGTGGCTGCCTGGTGCCCGCCGATGATGCAGACCGCCGGTATCGCCTTTGATGAGGCGGAGCCCACTGCGGAAGCCCCGGAGCCTGACAGCGAGGTCGCGCAAGCGGCCTGAGCCATCAAGTGACCCGCGCGTGGACCATGCCACCCGCGCGGGTCGACCCTCCCACACCCAACGGAAAGACATCCCCATGGCTATTCTCAAGTTCTCTGCCTCCGCAGTTGCGGCGCAAATCGCGCATGCGCGCGCCTGCAAAACCTTCCTGCCGAACTGGAACGGGCCCGTGGACAGGCCGGCCCTGATCCTCATCGTCGGCAATGGTGTGCATCTGCGCTCAAACGGGATCGACGGCAAGACCACCCGCATCGTCACCACCGAACAGGCCGATCCGTCCTTCGCCTTCGCCGACGGCATGAACCCGTTTCGGGATACCGACTGGATGGCGCAGCGCCGCATGGCGTTTCGTGATCTGACCGGCCAGTTTTACACCGACATCCTGGATGACGTGCAGGTTCTCATCGACCGGGGGCGGGGTGCGATCCGGCTCGCCACCGATGGCCACAGCATCCGCGTCTTCGTGCGCCGGGCCTCGGACTATCTCATCGGCGGAACCTACGAGGTGCCCTCGGGCCTCGGCGGCACCTTCCGGGTCATTCTCAAGGATGCCTGCGACACCTTCGCGATCGTGCAGAACTGCGGCAATTGCGAGGATTTCGACGCCATGCAGCCCTACCGCGTGCCGCTCGATGCGCTGATGGAAATCGATGACCGGAGGGCGGCGTGATGGGTTGGCTCTTCTACACCGACGGCCGCGTCCAGACCTACGCAGATGAGAAAGCGGAGATTGCTCGGCTGTGCACCTTCGAGGGCGAAAGGCGCAAGACGGAACTGGTCAAAGCCTGCAAGGTGGGTTCGACTTGGTACGCGGCGGCAAAGGTCACAAATATCGACGGCACCCCTGTCGAAGACACGACCTATGTCACCGATGCGGATGGCTCCATCACTTTCGCCGCCGTATTCCTTACCCGATATGATGACGGCTGCTGGGGCTACAAGGACATGGAGGAAAGCGCTGGCCCGAACGAGTCGCGTGCTCCCCTTGGGCTGATCGAGCTCCTCTCCGATCTGAAAGACCCAGACAGCTATGCTCATGCCTGGCGCCAGCGCTGCCAGGACTGGGCTGCGATCCCGGACTACGAGGAAGGCGACAAGATCAAGCTCGCAGCACCTGTGACGCTCACTGATGGCAGTACCTGCCAGATTGTCACCGCGACCCACTACAGGCGCGGGCGGCAAAAGCGCCGCTGCTACCGCATCGAGGAAACTGGTGGGCTCGTACGCCTGTCGAAGGCCTCGCTTGCGGGCTCGGAGTTGCTCAGCTCCGCGAAAGGTGCGGCTAGCCCGGTGCTGGCGGAGTTCCTGGCGGGGCGAAATTAGGTCCTGCGCCGGACGGTTCATCGACCTGCCCGGCGACAGCAGATGCTGCGGCTTGTCTTGACAAGGCAATGCAAATGCATTACCTATCGCGGGCAGCAAAGAACCTTTTCTTCAGGAGACTGCCATGACAGCCCTCGCACAAGATGTCTCGAAACTCACGGATCGGTATCAGACGACCGTGCCGGCGGGTGTGCGCAAGCAGCTCAAGCTGGGCAAGGGCGACCAGATTCGCTACTGCACCGAGCCGAGTGGCAGGGTCTATATCGAGCCCGTCCGCAGCGACGAGGAAGATCCCGTGCTCGGAGCCTTTCTCGATTTTGTCGAGGCCGATATCAAGGCGCATCCGGACCGCATTCGGGCATTCGATGGGGCTTTGCATGACCGTCTTGCAGCACTGGTCGGAGACGTTGACGTCGATCTCGATGCGCCGCTATCGCTCGAGGATGAATGAGCGGCGATAGCGTGCCCGCCCAAGCGCCCCTTGTCGTAAACGGATGGTCGATATATGCGCATCCGCTCTTTCTGGACCAGCTCGAAGGGCTGACCCTGGAGGTCGAGGCGCGTAAGGCGCGCGATCCCAAGACCTGGCGCAAGAAAAATTCCACGAAACGGCTGGCCGCCATCTTCAAGCTGGTGACCGAGGCCATACCGGCAGATCCGGGTGCCGCAGCCTTCCGGCAAGGCGGCACACTCGGCGACCACCGCAAGCACTGGTTCCGGGCGAAATTCTTCCAGCAGTATCGGTTGTTTTACCGCTTCAACAGCGATGCGAAGGTCATCGTGGTGGCATGGGTGAATGACGACAAGACCCTGCGCGCCTACGGCAGCAAGACGGATGCATATGCGACGTTCAAAGGGATGTTGGAAGATGGCAATCCACCTGACAATTTCGACGCGCTCTTGAAAGAAGCTGCAGCGGCGGACAAGCGGTTCGAGAAATCCCTTGAAGCGGTGCCCGATCGGTAAGTGGGCCAGCTTGCTGTGACCCTTTGGCATTATCGTTTACGACGCCACGCTGGAAGATGTAGCATCGGCTGATAATACGGTCGGAGAAAGCACAATGAATGAGACGGAAAAGGATAGGCAGCACCTCGGGCTAGAGGAGCAATGCGCGCCTGACCTCACGGGGCACCGTTTCCCAATTGCTGTGCGCGTTGCAGACATGCCCGATGACCTCGGCAAGCTGCTGGATATCGGGCTCGAGGAGCATTTCCGTGGCCGCTGAAGCGAATTCGTATGACACGTGGTTTCGCATGAAGGTAAAGGCCGCGCTTGAGGATGCACGCGCCGAAACTTCACAGGTTCAGGTAATGCAGGCCGCACAGGCATTGATTGATGCGAAGCGGCAGGTCGAACCCAAGTCCTGACCAAGCCTTGGAGGTCAGCGCGGTCTGATCCCGTCACCCTGAAAAGCAAAAGTGGGCTTTTTGTCCTTTGGAACTCAGACCCTGATCCAAAGGAAAATCCCCATGACCAAGCCCAAACCGGCAAACCCGGCTCTCTCGATCTCCCACCCTGATCTCGCCTCTGCCCTCGCGCAGATCGGCGCGGAGGTCGACAACCAGCCCCTGCGCAGTTCAGCGATCGCGCGTATCATGCGCGAGACGTTCCATGGCAACGATGCCGGCGGTGCCTGGGACTGGCGCATGGCATATGACCTGACGCAGGCCGCGGCTGTGCAGGTGCTGCTGCGTGGGGAAGGTGCTTCAGGTGACGTCGCCGCTGCAAGGCTGCTTGCCTCGCGGCTCCTGACGGAAACCCGCCGCTCCGAGCAGCAGATCCGGCTGCAGCAGTTTTCCACGCCGCTGCCATTTGCGGCGCTGGTCTTGCGGGCCGCGGCGATCCGCAAGGGCGAGACCGTTCTGGAGCCCTCGGCGGGCACCGGTGCACTGGCCGCTTTCGCCGCCCGGGCTGGTGCCACGCTTTTGCTCAACGAGATCGACCCCTTTCGCCAGCGCCTCCTGCGCGCGGTTTTCGGCGGCGAGGTGACGGGCCATGACGGCGAGCATATCGACGATCTGCTGCAGTCGCCGGTTCTACCCGACGTCGTGGTGATGAACCCGCCCTTCGCCTCCTCGGTCGATCGGTCCCGGGACAAACACATCGCCGCCAAACATCTCATCGCGGCTGCAAAGCGTCTGGCACCCGGCGGGCGGCTGGTGGCGATCATGCCGCCGGGATTCACGCCCGAACGCGATGCCGCGCATTGGTCACGCGCCTGCGGTCTACTGACGCCGCGCTTGGCGTTGACGATGCCGGGGCAGGTCTACCGCAAACTCGGCACCTCTGTCGAAACCCAGCTTATGGTCTTCGACAAGGTGCAGGAGGACGGCGAGATGATCCGCGTCCCTGTGCGGGATCTGGATGAAGCCTTGGCATATGTCGATGCCGTGGCCGCAACCCGGCCCGAGATGCGCCCCGCCCAACGGGCTGAAGCGACCCCTCATGCTCGGCCGACCGTTCCAGCATCTGCCCCGCGCAAGACCGCTGCTTCGCCTGTTGCCGCCTCCAAACGCCGGGCCAATGCCGTCCGTCCGCTCAGCTTTACAAGCTTTGAGACCCCTCGCGACAACACGCCCATCTCGGACATTTATGCGCGCTACCGTCCGCAGCGGATCGAGATCGCGGGTGCGCAAGAACATCCCACGCCGCTCGTCGAGAGCATCGCCATGGCCTCGGTTGCCCCGCCCATGCCCTCAAACACGGGCAGTGATGACTTGGGCCTGCCCGCCCGGTTGATCGAGGAGGGACATCTCTCCGAGGCGCAGCTGGAAACCATCATCATGGCGCATGATGCCCATGGGCGCGACCTGCCCGGTCGGTTTACCATCGATGACGACCAGACCAAGCTGACGCGCGCCGATGATGACCCGGATGCACGTGCCTATCGCCTTGGCTATTTCCTCGGCGACGGCACCGGTTGCGGCAAGGGGCGCGAATGCGCGGGCCTCATCCTTGTCAACTGGCTGGCCGGGCGCAGAAAAGCGATCTGGGTCTCCAAATCCGCCACGCTTATCGAGGACGCCATCCGCGACTGGACCGATCTTGGCGGCTCGCCCGCCGACATCCAGCCGCTCTCCAAGTGGAAACCGGACCAGCCCGTCCCGATGGGCGACGGTATCCTCTTCGTCACCTACGCCACGCTGCGGTCCGCGGGCAAATGCGGTACCACGCGACTGAGCCAGGTTCTCGACTGGATGGGTGAAGACTTCGAAGGCGTACTGGCCTTTGATGAAGCCCATGCCATGCAGAACGCGGCCGGGTCGGAGCAGGGCAGGGGGGTCAAACCCTCCCAGCAGGGCCTTGCTGGCCTGCGGCTGCAACTGGCAGCACCCCGCGCTCGCGTCTTCTACATCTCGGCCACGGGTGCCACGAGCGTGCACAACCTCGCCTATGCCGCGCGGCTGGGGCTCTGGGGGCAGGGCCCCGAATATCCCTTCCCGAGCCGCGAGAGCTTTGTGTCGGCGATGGAAGCCGGCGGCGTTGCCGCCATGGAGGTGGTTGCGCGCGATCTCAAGACGCTCGGACTTTACACAGCGCGTGCCCTCAGCTTCGACGGTGTTGAATACGATGTGCTGGAACACGCGCTGACCCCGGCCCAGATCGAGGTCTATGACGCCTACGCTGGAGCGTTTCGGACGTTATGCGCAGCTGCGCATAAGGTCCGTAATCGCGAGGACGCGATAATGCGAAGGTGTCCGGGATTCATTTTTGTTTTCCTTGGCTTCTGGATATCAGCGCGGGCTTTGCTGCGCATTATTTTGATTGCAAACCTCGGCGGCTTTCCAACCGTCTGAGGAGACATTCATGTTGAAATTGCACGACGAGCTGATCGAAGAGCTTGCGAAATCGCTCATGGAGCAGAACTACAATCCGGTGGTCGTGACCAACCATCGGCTCTACGCCCGCCGGTTCCTGGACTACCTGGCTGAGCGTGGCATGCCGGTGACGATGGTGACGCCAGCGCAGGTCGATCAGTATTTCCGCCACGCAGTCCTTTGCTTTCAGGATCGCTACGGTCGTCCGCCCAGCTCACGCTGGCACAGGCTGCCGCAAACAGCGATCGGCAGGTTGCTCCGCCTCGCCCAAGGCACGTGGCCGCCTGAAACAGAAATCGAATCGGGTGCGATGCTCCGGCACGCCATTTGCCATGATTACGGGAACTGGATGCGTGACGAACGCGGTCTGTCAGATGCGACGATCGACGCGCGCTCACGGGAGGCGCGGCGCTTTCTGGATTGGTACTTCTGCCGCAGCGGCGCCGACGATCTCTCGGCAATGGCCGTGCGCGATATCGATCACTACATGGACATGCGCGCCATCGGTCTGCGCCGGATATCGCTCTCGGGTTCTGCCGCATGGCTCCGTTCGCTGCTACGCTATCTCCATCAGTCGGGGCGGGTTCCGACCGATCTGAGCCCACAGGTCATCGGCCCCATGCTCTATGCCTACGAGGATGTTCCCTCGATCCTGAGCCGCAGCCAGATCGATCTGGTTCTGGAGGCCACCGGCAGAGACAGGTCGCCGAGGGGCCTGCGCGACCATGCCATTTTGCTGATGCTTGCCACCTACGGGTTGCGGCAAGGCGAGATCTGCAATCTCCGGCTCGACGACATCGACTGGCGCGCGGATTCGCTGCGGATCCGGCACACCAAAACCAATGCCTGTTCCACCATGCCGCTTCTGACGCCGGTCGGCGATGCGCTGCTTGACTATCTGCGTGCCGGGCGCCCGCAGGTCGAATGCCGGGAAATCTTCATCCGCTCTCTTGCACCCTATACCCGGATGACGAACTTGCACGGCATGGTCAAAAGACGTCTGGCGGCAGCGGGCGTCACCCCGGTGGGAAAACGTGGACCGCATATCTTCCGCCACGCGCGTGCGGTTGAACTGCTGCGGGCGTCGGTTCCGCAAAAGATCATCGGCGACGTGCTCGGGCACCGATCAACCGAGTCCACCAACACCTATCTCAAACTTGCCACCGAAGATTTGCGGGCGGTAGCGCTCGACGTGCCCGGATCGGAGGTGCTGTCATGAGCGCCTGGCACGATCCCGATCGCACCATCATCGACGCCTTTCTGGAGAAGTCGCAGTTCCGGCCGGGAAGCAGACCCACGTATCGCTGGTTCCTTCGCAGCTTCGAAGATGTTGCGCTCCGGCACCCTGCAGTGGATCGCCAGATGATCGAAGACTGGTTGGGCGAAATGGCACCGCGCTGGAAATTGTCGACGCTATTGAACCAGGTCTGCATCGTTGACCGTTTCCTCGACTATCTGGTCCAGAACGAGTTGATCGCCAGCAATCCCGTTGCCGAGCTTCGCAGGCAGCACAACATCAAGCAGAACAAGCCGATCTGGCGTGCCCTTGCATCGTCCAATCCCGACGAGGCCCTCGCGGGACTGTATCGGCCTGCGCCCTACGGCAGCGTTCTGGGCGACTTCATGCGTGACCATGTCGCGCTGATGCGAAACCGGGGCTACCAGTACGAAACGCAAGCTCATTGGTTGCTGCGGTTCGACCGGTTCCTGCAGGCTCATCCGGAACTGGCCGGAGAGCCGCTTGAGACGATGTTGACGCATTGGGCGGCAGCAAAGCCGACCCGCAATCACGCGGCAGAATGCCAGAAGCTGGGGCGCATCCTGACCAAGGCGCGGCAACGGCTCGATCCGAACATCCCGCCGAAACGCTTCAACCCGCGACCGGAGCGGGAGGTGGCGCGGGAGCACCGGCGTCCGCATATCTTCAGCCCGGCTGACATCCGGCTCATGCTCGAAGTTGCCCGATGCTATCCGTCGCCGCATGCCCCGCTGCGGCCGCTAACCCTCTACACGATGATCTTGCTGGCCTATTGCGCCGGGCTGCGACGTAGTGAGATTGCGTGGCTCGATCTGGGCGACGCCGACCTTCGATCCGGCACGATCACGATCCGGGAAACGAAGTTCTACAAGACCAGGATCTTGCCGTTATCGGGCAGCGTCATGGTTGAACTGCGCGCCTATCTCGATGCGCGGCGGCGCGCTGGTGCCCCACAGGACCCGCAGTCGGGGCTGTTCTGGCAGGATCACTTCAAGGATCGTTACGCCCCGGTGGTGGTCACAACGATGATCACCAACGTCATGCGCCGCGGCGGGTTCAAACCGCTTTCCGGACGGACAGGGCCGCGTGTGCATGACCTGCGGCACTCGATGGTCGTAAACCGGATCCTCCAATGGTACCAAGCCGGCATCAACCCGCAGGACCGGCTGCACTTCCTCTCGACCTATCTGGGTCACCGGGACATCAACTCGACGCTGGTCTACATCACCGTCACGCAGGATCTGCTGCAGGAAGCCAGCGAGCGGTTCCGCGTCGTCGGTGCCCCCTGCCTCAACGGGGAGGCGCTGTGATGAAAGCCGCAAATCCCTTCCCCGAACTATTGCGGGCCTTCTTCCAGGAATGGCTGGCGGAACAGCGCAGCGCCTCGATCCACACCATCAAGTCCTATCGGGACACCTGGCGGCTGTTGCTTCGGTTCGTCGCGGAGCGAAACGACCGTGGTGTCGCAAGGATCACCCTGGCCGACGTCTCCGCCGGCGAGGTCCGCGCGTTCCTCAATCATGCTGAACATGGTCGCAAGGGCACGATCGGCACGCGCAACTGCCGGCTTGCCGCCATCCGCAGCTTCTTCAGCTTCGTGGCGGACAAGGATCCCGAATATGTCGCCCAATGTGCAGAGGTCCTCGCGATCCCGCTCAAGCGCAAACCCACCGCCGCACCCTGCTATCTTGAGCCAGCGGAGGTCGAGGCCATTCTCGCGCAACCCGACCGGTCGACCATCGAAGGGATGCGAGACCATGTGCTGCTGTCACTGCTCTATAATAGCGGTGCGCGTATCCAGGAGGCGCTCGATCTCTGTCCCAAGGCGATCCGGTTCGAAGCACCGTATTGCGTGCGTCTTTACGGAAAAGGTCGAAAAGAACGCATCTGCCCGCTTTGGCCGGAAACGGTGGCGTTGCTGAAAAAGCTGCTGGAGCGGCAGCCGCGCGCACCGGATGAGCGCATCTTCGTCAATCGTTACGGCGAACCCCTGGGGGCATCGGGCGTGCGGTACAAGCTGGCGAGTTACGTCGCAGCGGCGGCGAATGCGACACCCACGCTTCGCTCGAAGCATGTGACGCCGCACAGTTTCCGGCACGCGACGGCCGTCCACCTCGTCGCGGCGGGCGTCGACATCACCGTCATCCGAAGCTGGCTGGGGCATGTCAGCTTGGACACCACCAACCACTATGCCCAGGCCAACCTCGAAACCAAGCGAAAGGCGCTCGAACAGGTTGGCGTTCCAGCAGCAGGAAATCGACCCGCGCGATGGAAACGTGACGCGGACCTGCTCGACTGGCTCGACACCCTCTGACCCCGAACCACGGAGAAATAATGTGAAGGACGTAGCCCTGAACTCCCTGAATGATAGCGATGGTGCCGCATTCCTTCGCATTATCGCGTCCTCGCGATTACGCACCATCCACCATAATCTCGAGGCGGCTCTGACGGCGACCGGTGTCAGCAATGCCTCGGGCGAGACCAATGCCTCGGCCGCACGCGCCTCTGCCAAATCTCGCTTCGAGAGCACGAAACAGCGCTTCTTCAACCATCTCCTGATGGGCATGAAGGCTCCAAGTATCATCCACGCCATCAAGGAAGATTTGGCGGCAGGCAATGCTTGCGTCATCCAGGTTGTCTCGACAGGCGAGAGCCTGCTGAAGCGTCGGCTTGAGGCGATGGACCCGGAGGATGAACTCGTCGAAGGTGCCTTGACGCCGCGCGATTATGTTCTGGGATACCTCGAACAGGCCTTCCCGATCCACGCGCAAAAGCTCGTGGAGATTGACGGCAACATGGTCGCGGAACCCTTGCGGGATGAGGCCGGCGCGCTGGTCGTCTCGCGCGAAGCGCTCGCTTTACGTGACGCGGCCATGATGGAGTTGATGACGCTGGCGCCGATCCCCTCGGCGCTCGATCAGATCCTCTGGGCCTTTGGCGACGAGGCCGTCGCTGAAGTCACGGGTCGGTCCATCCGGCCCCTCAAGGCCGAGGATGGTCATCTCTTCATCGAGAAGCGTAGCGCCAGCAGCAATTCATCCGAGACTCAAGCCTTCATGGACGGCGAAAAGGATATCCTGATCTTCTCCGATGCAGGCGGCACTGGCCGTTCCTATCATGCGGCACAAACGGCGAAGAACCAGAAACGGCGGCGGCACTACCTGCTGGAGCCCGGCTGGCGCGCGGATGCAGCCATCCAGGGGCTCGGCCGCACGCATCGCTCGGCCCAGGTCAGCGCACCGTTCTTTCGGGTCTGCACCTCCGATGTGCATGGCGAGAAACGTTTCACCTCGACGATCGCCAAACGCCTCGACCAGCTGGGGGCCCTGACCAAGGGCCAGCGCGAGACCGGCTCGCAAGGCATGTTCCGCGAGGAGGACAATCTCGAAAGCCCGATCGCGCGAGCGGCGCTGCGTGGGTATTTCGCCGATCTTGCCGCCGGGCGCGCCGAGGCGATGAGCTACGAGAGCTTCACCGACTGGACGGCCCTGCGGCTGATCGACAAGGACGGGGTGCTGCTCGAAGAGCTTCCCCCGATCCAGCGGTTTCTCAACCGGGTGCTTGCCCTTCCCATCCACATGCAGAACGCGCTCTTTGCCGAGTTCATGCGCCGGATTGCCGATCAGTCTGAGCGGGCGCGCGCGGCGGGCACGCTCGATCTCGGCGTGGAAACCCTACGTGGCGAAAAGATCGAGCAGGTCTCCACCGAGGATCTCTGGACCTGCCCGAAATCCGGCGCCGTGACGCGGATTATCGGACTTGAGGTGACGGACCCAGTGTATGTCCTGGTCGCCGAAGAGGCCATATCGCGCAATCCCGACAAGCTGCCGATGGTGAATCGCGCCTCCGGTCGCGCGGCGCTCATCTCGGCGCGGCCCATGCAGATGTATGACGAGGACATTGTCACGCTGATGCGCAAGGCGGTGCGGCCAAACGGGTCGAGCTATCTCGAAGAGGCACGGTTTGAGTCCTCGGCTTGGGAAGAGATCGACAGGCCCGAATTTGCGCAGATTTGGGAGGCCGAGGCTGCGTCCCTGCCAAAAACCACCACGACCAAGCTCTACCTGCTGACCGGGCTGCTGCTGCCGATCTGGAAGGACATTCCGACCACCAATGAGCGGATCTACCGTGTCACGCCAGACGGGGCGACGGCCATGATCGGGCGGACGCTGAGTGAGGAAGGGGCGGCCTCGCTGCGCGCCCGCTTCCTCGTCTCCAATCCGCAAACGCCACAGGAGATGTTGACCGCCGCCCTCGGCACCACCGCACCTGTCGATCTGGGCCGGGGTCTGACCCTGACCCGTCGCCGGGTCGCAGGCGAGATGCGCCTTGAGTTGGGCGGTGCGGATCGGGGCATGATCGATGGCCTCAAGGCGCTCGGCTGCTTCACCGAGATCATCGCCTTCCAGTTGCGTGTGTTCCTGCCGCATGGGGACGGGATCGACACGGGAAGCATTCTGGCCCGGATCGTGGGCCAGCGAGCCGCTAGAGCGGCAGAACAAGCCGCCTGAAAAGTCAAAGCGAGCTTCCGGTCGGGCGGCGTGGATCGGGACTTGGCCGATCTGCGCTTTCCGGGCGCGCGCTGACCAATGTCAGGCCCGGCCCCCCCCAAATTCAGATAAGAGGACAGACCCATGACCAATCCCCAAATCGACTATGCCGCAATGGCGGCTCAGTGGCGTGCAGAGCGCGAAACCACCTTGAAGGCATCCAGAGTGGAGCTGCTCGCGCAACTACGTGCGCTTGGCATCAGCGAGGTCACTGCCCAATACGAAGGCTATGGCGACTCCGGCAATGTCGAGGACGTGACGGTGCAGCCTGCAGAGGTCCAACTGCCGGAGGCGCTTGCCACAGAGGTTGGCGACTTCGCCTGGTTGCTCGCCTATCACCATCACCCGGGGTTCGAGAACAACGAGGGTGGCTACGGCACGCTGACCTGGGACTTGCGCAACGACAGTATCACCTTGGATCACGCGGACGCTCAAGTCGAATATTCGCATAGCTATGACGAGGGGCTGTGAGATGGCGCATCCGCTTCACCATGCCGAAAGCTCGGCCCGGAAATTCGGCGGGGTGCCGTCTGACTATCAGGCTGTGCACGATTGGTTTGACGCCTCGAAAGAGCACCTCGCGCTCTTCACGCACCGAGCTATGCGCCATCATGCCCAAGGCCTGTTCGAGGCCGAACGTGTCTTCGGCTTGACCCTGACCAACAGTGCAGGTCGGGACATTCCCGTGCGCTGGATCGGCGAGCAGCATGTCCGCGAAGACTGTCAGGGCCGGATCCCGAGCATGGCGGACTGGCTGCGACGGATCCAGCCCGAGCCATGGATGGCCAATGGCCACATCGACCGGTATTCCGGCTCCGAGCCCTGCGGCGACCCAAGGTTCGCTTGGGCCTCCGAGGTCGCCGCCGGAAGAACGGTTCTTGGCCTGAAGGATTGGATGGCGGCGCGCGCGACGCAAGCCACGCAAGGTGCCTGACAGCTCTCGGCCGTTTGCCAAACAAATGCTGCATAGAAGCCCGGTCGGACGATCGGGCTTCTTGCGTCGTTTCCCCACCATTCTTCTTGAGGAGGACCCCATGACACTCGATGAAATCAAGGCCGCCGTCGATGCCGGCCAGACCGTGCACTGGGCCAATACCGGCTACGTTGTCCACAAGTACCGGCTCGGTCAGTACCTCATCACCTATGTGCCGAACGGCAGCACCATCGGCCTGACCGACCGGGAAGGGCACTGGTTGAACGGCAAAGAGGCGGAGTTCTTCATCGCGCGATCGGGGGACGGCGCGGAAAATCCGGGCAGCCAAACAAGACCAGACGGGCAGGGGAGGGGCGTAGCACCCGGAGGTGTGGGTGCATTCCCACTCGGACGGCAGATCTGACCCGTGGGTGGGGCTGAAAGGAAAGCAGGCTTTCTGATTTGTGATCCCTCAAGGGGTCGAGAAAGCAATCCCGGATGCGTTGGCAAGAACGTCAGGCACCGGCCAATCCAAAAGGAACCATCCCATGTTCGCAGGAACCCTCACCCGCAATGTCGAGACCGCAGCCGCCGAGTACACCGGCATGATCCACTCGACGCGCTTTGACATCGCCATCCAGTTGGAGGCGCGGGCCAAGATGTCCGAACGCAGCCCGGATTTTGACGTGACGGCAGTCAACAAAACAGGCCGCAAGGTGCGCATCGGCACGGCCTGGAACGAGACCGGCAATACCAGCGGCAACCCCTACATCTCGATGCAGATCGATGTCGGCTTGGGTCCGTTCCGGGTCAACGCGGTCCAGACGAAAGAAGCGCGCGCGGCCCAGAGTGGCGAATTCGAGATCATCCCGCTGGTCTCGAACGGCCTGATGAAATCCGGCTCGATCTCGGGCGAGCTCACCGCCATGGACGCTGACAACGCCTTCACGGGCTACATCGCCAACATGATGTTCGATCTGGAGTTCATGCTGATCGAGAACAGCTACAAATCCGAGGAGACCCACCCAGATTACCGGATCGAGGTCAGCTCGCCCCGGGGTAAACCAATCCGCGTCGGCTCGGCGTGGATGGCCAAAAGCAGCCGCACGGGCAATGACTACCTGTCGCTGCTGATCAACACGCCTGATGGCGACTTGCGCGTCAACGCCGTGCAGAACGAAGAACAGCGCGGCGGGCAGACCTTCTCGATCATCCCGTTCATCGACAGCGGTGAGCAGCCGCAGGACGCGGGCGCGGGGCTCTCCTTGGTCGCCTAATCGGCGCGCGAGGGGAGACGATCTGAATCGAAAGGGGAGCCGTGGGATCACGGTTCCCCTTTTTCCATGTCCGTTTGCGTAAAGGACGTCACCCGCTTGCGATCTGGTGTAAATGCGATACAATAATATATTAACGCAATATCGAGGGCGAGCGCGTGGCGGCTAGATCAGGGACGGTTCCATGGTTCGAGAGCTTTGATGTTGAGGCAGAGGTTGCAGAACTCCTTGCTCATATCGAGCGCTGCACTGGATTTTCGCTACCCGCCCGAAAGCGTGAAGTCATCATGACCCATGCAAGGGCGAAGCTCGACAGGACAAGGCAGGCATATCAGGAGGCCAAGCCGGTGGGAAAGTCGGTGTCCACCTCGCGGCGTGCGTATCTGACCGACCTGCAGGACACGATCTTCATGGCGATCCCGGAAGAGAACCTCGCGCTGATGCCGCTAAGCCAACAGGTCCTGAACGACCCTTCATTTTACGCGGACGCCATGCATAGCGCCGCCGCGATCAGCGAGGATGAGCTCTTCATGGCGTTGTCCTCATCGCTGAACGATATGACGGTCCAAGACGCTCGGGCGTTTGTCTCGAAGCTGTGGCACAGCACGATCGATGACAATGCCCGCAAATACGCCGAAGCCCTGAAGCGCCCCGAGCGTGAAATCATGCCGCTGCGGCCTGGGAACACCGTGTAAGATCGGGGCCATTCTCTTGGCTTGAGCCCTACCGAGGTTGGCCGCCGCGAACCCCCTTTCCCGGAGGTGGCACCCTGTGCAGCGCGCGAAAGCCGTTGAAGGCGCTGTGGGGACGACTACTGTCGCCAACATGATGAACCGGGATCACATGCGCGTCTTCTTCCGGCGCACCGCGGCGCTTGCCGCTTTTGTCGCGCTGCTCTGGGCGATCCAAGTCGTCAATTGGATCACCGGCTACGGCCTGAACCCGGCCTTCGGCCTGATCCCCAGGCACGGCAGCGGGTTGGATGGTGTCATCGCTATGCCCCTCCTGCATGGGAGCTTCTCGCACCTGATGGCCAATACGCCGCCTCTCCTGGTGATGGGTGGGCTGCTGGTTGCCACGACCACGCGAGCCTTGCTGCCGGTGAACGCAGTGGTGATCGGCCTCGGCGGCGGACTCGTCTGGCTGTTCGGAAGCTCCGCCATCCATATCGGTGCGTCAGGGTTGGTCTTCGGCTGGTTTGGCTTCCTCGTCGCGCGCGGCTTCGTGGATCGCTCCCCGATCACGCTGGGCGCGGCACTACTGGTCGGTGTCCTCTATAGCTCCATTCTCTGGGGCGTTCTTCCGGGCCAACCCGGCGTCTCGTGGGAGGCGCATCTCTTCGGCGCCATCGCGGGCGCTGTCGCTGCATCCCTTGTCCGGACGCATGTCCATGTGCCGCGCCTCGGCGGTGTCGATTTGGACTGAAGCAGTACACCCTACGTTGTCGGCCCAAGGACGAAGCCGCTCGCGCGGCAATGGCGCCCGTGACGGGCGCTCGGGGCTGATCGCCACCCTGTGCATTTGGGAATGCGGGCACCTGCCTGACGATTGAGGCCTCTCAATCGACAGACAGGAGGTTCCCATGACCGAGGAGAGGATTTCGCCGCTACGGGCGCGGATGATCGAAGACATGCGCATCCGGGGGATGGGCGAGAAGGCACAGAAGTCCCACATCAGGGCAATCAAGGATTTCGCCCAATTCCTTGGGCATTCACCTGATACCGCCACCCCGGAGGAGTTGCGCGCCTACCAGCTGCACATGACCGACACCGGGGTCACGGCCAGCACGTTCAACGTGAGGATCGTGGCGCTGCGGTTCTTCTTCGGCATGACCTGCGGGCGCGAGGACATGAAGCGCTACATGCAGTTCCGCACCCAGCCGCGGAAGTTGCCTGTGGTGTTCAGCGTCGAGGAGGTTTCGGACATCCTGATGGCGGCACCCGGGCCGGGCCTGAAGTATCGGGCCGCGCTCAGCATCTCCTATGGTGCGGGGCTGCGCGCCGCCGAGGTCTGCAATCTCAAGATCGGCGACATCGACAGCGACCGCATGCTGATCCATGTCGAGCAAGGTAAAGGACGGAAGGACCGCAAGGTCATGCTCTCTCCGGGCCTGCTGAACCTGCTTCGTGACTGCTGGCGCGAAGCGCGTCCCGAGGGCTGGCTGTTCCCGGGCAAGCCGAAGATCAATCCGATCTCGCCTCGGCAGCTGAACCGGGCTTTCACCTCGGCCAAGCACATGGCCGGGATCAGCAAGCCGGCGACACTGCACACGCTCAGGCACAGCTTTGCGACGCACCTGCTCGAGGCCAACACGGATGTGCGGGTGATCCAGGTCCTCCTCGGCCATGCCAAGCTCACCACGACGGCGCAATACACCCATGTCGCGACCAAGACGATCCGTGACACGGTCAGCCCCTACGAGATGCTGGCCAAGCTGCAGGATCAGACGGTGAAGCGAAGTCTGGAGTGACGGGGCGCCGGGGTGCCCCGGCCAACGCTGGAGATCGCTGACATCTTTCGCGCTCATGGTCCCGCGTGGCGGCAGGCCAATGCGGGGCATGTCAGCCTGACCCAGCTGAAGGTGATGTCGGCGATTGAAGCCTGCCGGACCGAAGCGCTCGGCGGGCATGTCGCGGGCTGTGCCAAGTGTGGCCACCACCACATCGCCTACAACTCCTGCAAGAACCGCCACTGCCCGAAGTGCCAGGGACCGGCGGCACGCGACTGGATGGAAGCCCGCGCCGAGGACCTTCTGCCTGTGGAGTATTTCCACGTCGTCTTCACCCTGCCAGCCGAGATCGCGCAGATCGCCTTCTGGAACAAGAAGGCCGTCTACGGCCTGCTGTTCCGCGCGTCCGCGGAAACGGTCATGACCATCGCCGCCGATCCCAAGCGCCTCGGCGCCCGGATCGGCATGACCAGCGTGCTGCACACATGGGGATCGGCCCTGACGCATCACCCCCACATCCACATGATCGTGCCGGGCGGAGGCCTGTCGCTGGATGGCACCCGATGGGTCGCCTGCAAGCGGGGGTTCTTCCTGCATGTTCGCGTGCTGTCCCGCCTGTTCCGGCGGCTTTTCCTCGACGGCCTGCTGGCCCTGCATCGGGCCGGAGAGCTGGCTTTCTACGGCGGTCTCGAAGGATTGGCGCAAGCAGATGCCTTTGCCGCTTGGCTCAAACCGTTCCGCAGATCCGAATGGATCGTCTACGCCAAACCGCCCTTCGGCGGCCCCGAGGCGGTGCTGGCCTACCTGAGCCGCTACACCCACCGCGTCGCGATCTCGAACCATCGCCTGATCAGCGCAGACGCCGAGACGGTGGCGTTTCGATGGAAGGACTACCGCATCAAGTCCGGTAACAGGCAGAAGGTCATGCGCCTCTCGACATCGGAGTTCATCCGCCGGTTCCTGATGCATGTCCTCCCCGACGGCTTCCACCGCATCCGGCACTACGGCCTGCTGGCCAGCGCGAGCCGGAAGGTCAACATCGACCGGATCCGAACCCTGCTTGGCCAGACCATGCCGGTCCGGGATGCTCTGCCCGCCGCCGAGGCAGCGCCGCTCACCCTGCGCGAGCCGTGCCCTTGCTGCGGCGGCCCGATGCGCATCATCGAAATTTTCCGCCGCGGCCAGAAACCGATGTCGCGCGCCCCACCTCGGGAGCAGGCCGCATGACGAAACGCCCGTCACTGTCACGAACACCACTCCGGATCTTGCAGTCGGCCCGGCCCGGCTCAGCTTTGCACTACGCGGCGCCGCACCGACGAGCCGCCGACGGAATGCGCCATCCGAGACCGAACAGCATCATCTGGGCGGATCAGGGCGCCATTGGGAACGGTCTACAGCCTTCGAACCGCACACCACGCTGCACCGGCGCTGGAAACCTCAGCGCACTTTCCCCATAGACAGCACCTGGCCACCGCGGCTTCCACCTTGGGAGGATTTCCAACGCGGGCCGACGAAGCACCGCCAGGAAATGTTGCGCCACGGCCCGCGTCGAAAATCCTTCACCTGAGCAGTCGTTGGCCTATCTCGCAGCGAAGGTCGGCTCCGAGCCCATTTGTCCCCATTGTGTGAATTCACTTTTCTCGCTGCATGCGCTCGCAGCGTGGAAAATGCGGCGTCAGCGTAAAATTTGGTGCTGCCGCGCGGCGGGAAAACCAGCCATTCGTGCAGAGTGCAACAAGGATCAGAGGTCGAATTCCCAGACTGCGGACGAAGCACCATTTCGCCGCAGCTGTACCAATGACTGCTTTAGGAACGCGGTCTAGCAAAATTGTATTTACTGGTGACACTGTCTGACGTCAGCGCCTATGGGTCCAAATAGCGGTATTTGATAAGAGAGTGTTCTTGGCTCATCGTCACCACTGAGGAGTGGAAGATGAGACAAACAACTGGACCACGTAAAAGCCCTGGCGAGAAGATCGTCAAAGATATCAAACGGGCGACGCGCAAGCATTATTCATCTGAAGAAAAGATCCGGATCGTGCTGGACGGGCTGCGCGGTGAGGACAGCATTGCAGAGCTGTGCCGCCGTGAAGGGATCTCGCAGGGCATCTATTACAAATACTTCATGGAAGCTGGGAAACGACGTTTGGCTGGGGATACGGCACGTGCTGCGAACACAGACGAGGTCAAAGACCTGCGTCGTGAAGCCCGAGACCTGAAGGAAGTCGTTGCAGAGCAAACACTCGAGCTCCGTTTGCTCAAAAAAAGCATGCTGGGCCCCTCTCATTGATTGCTGCGCAATCAACGACCGGGCAATGGATGGGGGCGGCCACGCATGAGGTAAACCACTTGAACCACTGCGCTCGAGGTGCGCATCTCATGAGGGGCTTTAATGCGATGTGGGCGGGAAGCTGCCATCTGCTGCAGTACGTGCAAATGGCCGGTTAAGGGCAAATTTCTTTGTGGATTAAATATCGATCCAGAATCCTTCTTCCCGATCTTGAAACTCTGTGTAGCGGTATTGCCGTGTGCCTGATTTCACGCTGCACCATACAGCGGTCTTAAGAGAGTTGCCCAACATTGAAGAGCACGAGATACAAACATAGC
The DNA here is from genome assembly GCF_027912675.1 of Paracoccus sp. SCSIO 75233. Taxonomy (NCBI): domain Bacteria; kingdom Pseudomonadati; phylum Pseudomonadota; class Alphaproteobacteria; order Rhodobacterales; family Paracoccaceae; genus Paracoccus; species Paracoccus sp. SCSIO 75233. The sequence goes on from NZ_CP115760.1 coordinate 37,560, forward strand.
GGAAACCCACGAAAATTGAGTAGTAACATCCCCAATCAGACTAAATGTCATATTCACGATTGAACTTCTTGCGTTGGATCGCGGGGTGGGGGCTATAGCCATCTTCATGGGATGCTGGTGCCAAGAGTAGCCAATCCAACACTGCAACCGCGATTGAAGCGCCGAGCGTTCCGATCAAGGTCAAAAACACTCGTTGGACCATTGCGACCTCAGGGTTGCTTGTTGTCAGGGACGTTGCCACCAAAACCGCAGCAACGGACAGGCCAAACTGGTAGACCGACGCCGACATCCGCCCGCGCATCATCGCAACACCAAAACCCCAGCCGACTGTAAACATCAACACCAGCAAAACCTCGAAATGCGCCGAAAACCCGTATAGTGCCAATACAACCAGCGCGACAATCCCGCCTATCAAAGTAGCCCAACTCCGCTCGGCGGCTTCTGCAAAGGCCTCATCTTGAGTCGGGAAAATTAGTGGAAAGACAGCCGCAATCGCTAGGATCATATCCGAGACTGGCAAAACTGCGTATAGCCAGAAACACAGCCCGGTTAAAACCACAGCACGGATCAAGGCACCACCACCATGATGCCCCGCCGCGGCCCGCGGGGCGTCGACGTGTTTTTCTTTCGTTTTCGCAGGCACCAGCAGGTAAAGCGTGGGAATTGTGACCGCCGCAACACCACAGCCTAGGTCGTGTTGACAAAAGGGATTCACATCAGGCTTTGAGCATGATTCAAGCTGGCATCTGCGATGGAGACCAGCTTGGCACGAGACCTTATGTCGGACGAGGAATGGACGTTCTTTGAGCGCTTCATCCTCGCCGTCCGCGCCCCGAACGGGCGTAAACCCACCAACCACCGCCTCGTTCTTGATGGGATTTTCTGGATTGCCCGAACCGGGGCGCCTTGGCGCGATCTTCCCGGGGAGTTCGGCAAGTGGTCGAGCGTCTATCGGCAATTCCGGCGCTGGACGTTGGCCGGGCTCTGGGAGGACATCATGGAGGCACTGAACCAGAGCGGAGCTGTGCCAAGCGCCCTGCAGATGATCGACAGCACCGTAATCCGCGCCCACCATCAGGCAGCGGGCGCTAAAGGGGGACTCCACGACAGGGTTTCGGCCGTTCTCGAGGTGGCTTTACGACCAAGATCCACCTCCTCGTCAATGCACACGGGCTTCCCATGAGGACAGAGATCACGCCAGGCCAGACGTCGGACTATCTCGGCTTCGATCTGGTGATGGCGGATAATCTGCCCCGCCCGAGCGTGCTGCTCGCGGATCGCGGCTACGATGCAGACAAGATCAGAGACGGCATGGAAGCGCGCAACGTCCTGCCCGTGATCCCGATGCGAAAGTCCCGCAAGAAGCGGATTGGTGTCGATCGCTCGCTGTATCGCCTGCGTAATCTGGTCGAACGCTGCTTCAACAAGCTCAAGAACGCCAGGCGTGTCGCGACCCGCTACGACAAGACGGCGGAAAGCTTCCTCGGCTTCATTGACATCACGTCGATCCGTCTCTGGATCCGCCATTTGTCAACATGACCTAGAAGAAAACCGTCGCGAAAAATATTCAACATCACCGGATTTTTCATCCCGACAATCGACATCAGGGAGGCCGCAATCAGCAAGAGCATCCCAAAAGCGCTGCCAGTTCTGCGGGTGAAATAAAAGCCGACAAAATAGAACATGAACATCACCAACAACATCGCAGCGGGCACATGGCGTGTGATGGCAACGATCCCCGCCATCAGCCAGACCACCACCGCAAAAGCCACCGCCCCGCCAATCGCGCGCGCCGGATCAAAGGCCTTGCGCAGCCCCGCAATCAGCCCGATCGGCAAGGCGACACAGATCGGCGCCAAAGTTGGCTGTAGCCAAGCCATTGCCAAAAACCCTGCAACAACCGTCAGCCCGAGCCGAATAGGAAAATTAGGATCGTCAGCAGAGCGAGGGCGGGGAGCTATATACATCTCGGGGCCTTAGTATAATGCGGTGGTCCAGCTGCCGATGCGCTGGAAAAATGCGGCTGTGCGGGTGACAAAATGGGTGCCACCGTCAGGGTGAATGAGAACATTTACCTTCCCCCCCAAACGGGCTTGCCGCGGCCAAGTATGAGTGGTTCCTTCAAGCACAATCCGAACCGGCATTTTGCGCGCTGGCTCAAACCACTGGCTGATTGGGGTGTTGACCGGCAGGCCGCCAACCTCAGAGCGACCGGGATTTATCCCCCAGCCAAGGCTTTCAACATGGCCTTCAAAAATCTGCCCTGGTATCGCATCAAACACCAACGTAACTCGATCATTTGGCTGCACATTAACAAGCTGGTTTTCACGCAAGTCCGCCGTGATCCAGACTGCTTCGCCGTCGATAAAAGTCATGGTCGGCGACCCTGTACCAACAAACTGCCCCAGCCCCAAGTGCACATTGGTCACAACGCCGGGGCCGGGCGCGCGCGCCACTGTGCTTAGGTCGTGTTGACAAAAGGGATTCACATCAGGCTTTGAGCATGATTCAAGCTGGCATCTGCGATGGAGACCAGCTTGGCACGAGACCTTATGTCGGACGAGGAATGGACGTTCTTTGAGCGCTTCATCCTCGCCGTCCGCGCCCCGAACGGGCGTAAACCCACCAACCACCGCCTCGTTCTTGATGGGATTTTCTGGATTGCCCGAACCGGGGCGCCTTGGCGCGATCTTCCCGGGGAGTTCGGCAAGTGGTCGAGCGTCTATCGGCAATTCCGGCGCTGGACGTTGGCCGGGCTCTGGGAGGACATCATGGAGGCACTGAACCAGAGCGGAGCTGTGCCAAGCGCCCTGCAGATGATCGACAGCACCGTAATCCGCGCCCACCATCAGGCAGCGGGCGCTAAAGGGGGACTCCACGACAGGGTTTCGGCCGTTCTCGAGGTGGCTTTACGACCAAGATCCACCTCCTCGTCAATGCACACGGGCTTCCCATGAGGACAGAGATCACGCCAGGCCAGACGTCGGACTATCTCGGCTTCGATCTGGTGATGGCGGATAATCTGCCCCGCCCGAGCGTGCTGCTCGCGGATCGCGGCTACGATGCAGACAAGATCAGAGACGGCATGGAAGCGCGCAACGTCCTGCCCGTGATCCCGATGCGAAAGTCCCGCAAGAAGCGGATTGGTGTCGATCGCTCGCTGTATCGCCTGCGTAATCTGGTCGAACGCTGCTTCAACAAGCTCAAGAACGCCAGGCGTGTCGCGACCCGCTACGACAAGACGGCGGAAAGCTTCCTCGGCTTCATTGACATCACGTCGATCCGTCTCTGGATCCGCCATTTGTCAACATGACCTAGCAAGTCATATTCCGCCACTTCCAAAGCGAGTTCGGCGGCGCGAATTTGTGGATTACCCTCGCCGGCGGCTCCAAGCTGTAACCGCGCGCTTTCGGCAGTGGCCTGAGCGGCATGCAGTGCTGCCTCAGCGGCGGCAAGGTTTGCCTGCGCCTGATCACGCGCCGCACCCGAAACGATGCCCCGTTCAAAAAGGGCGGCAGAGCGTTCTGCGCTGGTTCGGGCCGTGTCTGCATTGGCGCGCGCTTGGGCAATCTGGGCCTGGGCCGCCTCGATTTGCGCGCTTGACGCATCAACCCCCTGCACCACCTGTGCCAAAGACGCCTGCGCCCGTTCTACCGCCAATTCAAACGGTCTGGGATCAATGCGAAACATCGCATCCCCCGTGTCCAGAATGGCATTGTCATGTACTTCAATCGCAATAATCCGCCCGGAAACGCGTGGTGCTACTTGCACAACGCTGGCTGAAACGATCCCCCGCGAACTGCCCGGTGCATAATGATCCGAGGCAACAGTCCACGTCACGATCCCCGACAAGAGAACCAAGACTATGGCCAGCACTAGAAAAATCGGTTTCTTGCTTTCGGGTTCTGCAATTTCTGGCCCAGTGTCAGTGGGCATATCCTGCGCTACTGGTTTGCTGGGGTTTGACGGGGGTGGGGAGGTCTCATTTGACATGTCTCAGGCTTTCTAAACGCTCATCGCTCTTGGGCATTGTGCTTTTTCACGGAAATCACGTTGTACTCATTCCTCTCAGCCCAATACGGACAACAGTGTCCATTTGTCAATTGACAAATGGACACTTTTGTCCGTATCTGCGTTAGAATTATAGGAGCACCCGCGCCCAATGAAACAACGCCCTGATGCGCAAAAAAACCGCGAACGCCTATTGGCCGCCGCTAAGCTTGTATTTTCTGAATTTGGTGTCACGGCTCCGTTGGAACTTGTCCGCGAACGCGCGAATGTCGGCCGCGCCACGCTTTATCGAAACTTCCCAAATCGACAAGCGTTGTTTCTAGCCCTTGTCGATGAGGCTCTTGATGAACTCGACCTTCATTCTGATGACTTTTGGGACCTTCTGGCAGAGGCTGCCGTCAAAGTGGTGGAAAATGAAGTGAGCCACGCCATTTGGGATGCGGCAGATATCGACAGCGACCAATTGGCGATCCGTCACAAAAAGTTGGTCGGGATATTTGAGACACCGCTGGCCATTGCAAAGCAAGACAAGAGCGTCGACCCCGACATTGCCCCCTCTGATATCGTGTTGCTGTTGCGTATGATTGGCGGAGCGGTTCACTCTGGCCCAACGACCGAACGCAGGCAAGTGGCGATGCGCGCCGTCGAGCTCCTCCGAAGAGGGATTTCTAGGCTCCAGACCCATTGATCTCGGGCGTTTGACGTGATTCAGGCTCCGCAAGGAGACCTTTTGAATGAGCAATCTTTTCTGGCTGACAGAAGCGCAGATGGCGCGCCTCAAACCCTTCTTTCCCAAGAGCCATGGCAAGCCCCGTGTTGATGACCGACGTGTCCTGAGCGGCATAATTTTCATCAATCGTAATGGCTTGCGATGGTGCGACGCGCCGAAGGACTACGGCCCCGCCAAGACGCTCTACAACCGCTGGAAGCGCTGGAGCGACAACGGTGTCTTTGCCCGGATCCTGATGGGCCTGGCCGCCGAAAGCACCGAGCACAAGACAATCATGATGGATGCGACCTATCTGAAAGCCCATCGCACGGCGTCGAGCCTGCGGGTCAAAAAAGGGGGCGCGGGCGCCAGATCGGGCGAACGAAAGGTGGCATGAACACGAAACTGCACGCCGTCACCGACGCGAAAGGACGCCCGATCCAGTTCTTCATGTCGGCTGGGCAAGTGAGTGACTATACTGGCGCGGCGGCCCTGCTGAGCAGCCTGCCAAAGGCCGACTGGATGCTTGCGGACAGGGGTTATGACGCCGACTGGTTCCGCGAGGCCCTGAAAAACAAGGGGATAAAGGTTTGTATCCCGGGTCGCAAGTCGCGCAAGAAGGCGGTCAAATACGACAAGCGGCGCTACAAAAGCCGCAACCGCATCGAAATCATGTTCGGCCGACTCAAGGATTGGAGACGCGTCGCCACCCGATACGACCGTTGCCCCGAGACCTTCTTCTCTGCAATCCTGCTCGCCGCGACCGTCATCTTCTGGTTATGATCAAGAACGAGTCCTGAACCTAGGTTCAGGACCTATTAATCGACTTGATGCTGGGTTGGTGTCATGATTCACGAACCCCAATGATTTGGGGGACAGATGAGCAATCTTTATTGGCTTACAGAAGCGCAGATGGTGCGACTTCGAAAACAGACAGCGCAATGTGAACCAAGAAGGTGTCTAGAAAACTAGGGGCTATTCATATGGACCTTGGTCAACGGCATAAAATCTTAGATGGAATTTGACTACAAAATGGCGGGTTCCAGTCTTGCCCGAAATAGGCTCCAATTCATTTAGGACAACCTGAACAAATTGATTCTATATCAATCACTTAACTTTTCCCTAGGTTCCAATCTTCACCGGACGCCACAAGAGGCATCCCATGCCTCTTTTCCTTTAAAGCAGCCATTCATGCAGCCGTAGCCAACGGGAGCAAAGTCCCACCGCCTTGATTGTTGGGGCAAGCCGCAGCGAAATGTCGTTTTGGATTCCATCCGGCGTTACACGATCCAATGGCAGGTTTGGTGCAAATTGCTGCACCGCTGAAAGTCCTGTGCTGCGTTCGCATGGGAATGCTGCGCGAGCACTCGCTGCGAAGCAAACGGCGGCAAAGTCCGCATTGCTGCCGTTCGTTCAGAACGCAGCGAACGTCTACTCCCCGCCCATCACGTCGAATGCCTGGACAAGCAATCCCTATAGTCGGCAGCGTAGTCCCTGCACATCAACCGTGGCCAGAGCCTTGCGGCCTCCCCTGCTCGGCTTCGCGTGTCGCAGGGGAGAACGGCCCTTCGGTCCGTCGCGCATTCGGCCATGCGGCCTCACCGCGGCGTCGTACCCGGCATCCCGGTTTGCCCGCCTCGCGAGCACGTTCCTCCCCGGCCGCTCCGCCGGATTGCGCTTTGGTCTGTTTTGCTTGAGAGCAAAACGATCCCGCCACTCCATCCGTCTCCCGCGTCCGGTCGGGCCGTTTGCCTGCTCGGGTCGGTCAAACCTACCGTCAAAACACACACACATGAGTGCGGAAGCATATCCTCCGGATGGCCCCCAAATCAGCCCGCGTCAAGGATCGCAAAACTTTTCGGCGAGGGCGGGGCCAGTGGTGCGGGGCGGTCCTGTGCGTGAGGCCGCGCATGTGTCGGGTGTTGTGCACGGAAAACTTTTGCGCCCGGCAAGCCGGCGGCTGCGCCGTCCCTGACCCGGGCAGATTCGGAAACCAAGCATTCGGCCATGCCCCCGCACTCACGTGGTGGCCTAGAAACCGAACACTGGAGACCAGACATGGCTTACGACACTGCGAACACCTACGAGACCATCGAGCTTTTCGGGCTGACCGAGAAGGATGCACAACTCCCGATCCCCGAGGATCACATCCTGACCGACCACATCATCCGCGAGAGCTTCGAGGCTTTGCTCGGGCAGCTGCGCGGGACTGGGCTTGAAGCAGAGATCGAACCGCTGGCCCATGGGCTCGCCACGATCCTGCAGCGGCGCAAGGTGGCGCTTGGCAAGGAGGTCGACCGCACCGCCGACAAGATCGGCGCGCTGGCAAAATCCCACGACGGATCGGAGATCGCTGAGACCGCGCTCGAAGAGGCGCAGGCGCGCTTCCTGCAGTTGCGCGAGATTGTCGGCGCCATCGAGGTGATGAGCGAGGCGGCGGCGGAATGCTACGAGATCGAGACGGGCCACGCTTTCATCCCGGCAGCCGGGTCGCGCGCAAGCGTCCGGGCGCAGGAGACCGGGGCAGTCTTCGAGGCACGGCAGCTCCTTGAACAGCACGACCGTGAGACTGCCGAGAAGTCGAAAGTCGAGGGGGTGCCCCTGATCGTCTCAGGCGCCACCGACTGGACCGATGTCGATGTGATCTTCAACACGCTCGACAAGGTTCGCGAACGGATCAAGCAGAACCGCAACCAGGAGATCTTCCTCTGCCACAAGGGTGGCAAGCACGGGGCAGAGATGATTGCGGCTCGGTGGGCCCGGGCACGCGGGATAGCACAGGCGCGCTTCGATCCGCGCTGGTCCGCGCATGGGCGGGCGGCACCGTTCAAGTGCAACGATGAGATGCTGGACGACAAGTTCGCGGCGACGGGGGTTGTACTCTTCGGCGGCAATGGGGTCGCGCTGAACCTCGGGCAGAAGGCGGAAGCAAAAGGCCTGACGGTCATGCGGGTTGCGGACCCTGCGAAGAAGACTGCGCAGGATTGAAGAGAGGGGGTCGCGCTTGGCGCGGCCCTTTCGTCGTTTCTCATGGGCGTGGCAATTCTCCAAGAACCTTTTGCCTAGCAATTTCCTGTTTTGATAGGTATATGCGTGCCAAGCAAAACTTGGAAATGATTGGCATGACCCCACTCAGCAGCATCGCGATGAGCGCCTACACCGATCTGGTACGTCTTTTGAAGGACGACGCCTTGTCCGGTGTTGAAGGCAAGCCGACGCTCAAAGAGCGCGGCGACAAGGCCTATTGGTATGCCGCGCGGCGCGTCGGAACCGAGATGCGGTTCATCTATATCGGCGAGGACAGTGACGAGACGCGTGCACGTATCAACCGGATTGAGGAGCTGCGCTCGACCGCCAAGGATCGGCAGGCGGAACGGTCTCGGCTTGTCCGCCTCTTGCGCGCCGAAGGCATGACCCCCACCGACCGGGCAACCGGGTCCATCCTGTCGGCGATGGCGGCAGCCGGGACTTTCCGTTTGGGTGGCACCATCGTTGGAACCAATGCGTTTCGCCTCTATGAAGGCGAGCTTGGTATCCGTCTGCCCATTGGCGGTATGGCCAACACCGGCGACATCGACATCGCCCAGTTCGAAAAGCTGAGCGTGGCGCTGCAAGATCAGGTTGACCCGGGTCTGGCGGAGACCTTCTCGGCGCTCAAATTTGATCCCCTACCGGCCCTTGACCAAGGCCGGACCTGGCGATGGGCCCAGGGTGGCAGTGGCCAGTTGGTCGAGTTCCTCACACCGGCGTTCGGGGATGAGACCATTCGTGATCTGCCAGCATTGGGCGTGAATGCCCAAGGATTGAACTATCTCAACTTCCTGATTGCCGAACCGATCCACGCGGCGGCGATCTATCGTTCCGGCGTTCTGGTGCAAGTGCCGCGCCCGGAGAGATACGCGATCCATAAACTGATCATCGCGGATCGGCGGCGGGACGGGGCGGGGAGCCTCAAGTCTGCCAAGGACCGCGAGCAGGCGGCTTTCCTGATCGCGGCGATGGTCGAGGACCGGCCCGATGATCTGGCCCGCGCCTATGCCACTGCGCTGGAGGTTGGCCCACGCTGGCGCGAGCACATCGGCAACTCGCTGAAGCGGATGCCTGAGACGAAACTAATCCTCGACGGGTTGGGAGTGTGATTACCGCAACGGGGTCGCGCTGAACCTCGGGCAGAAGGCGGAAGCGAAAGGCCTGACGGTCATGCGGGTTGCGGACCCGGCGAAGAAGACTGCGCAGGATTGAAGAGAGGGGGTCGCGCTTGGCGCGGCCCTTTCGTCATGTCTCATGGCGCGTGCGATCGGTCACGCGTGATCGGCAGTCTGCGGCAGCCAGCACCGTTATCCCTCTACCAAGTCCGTCAGAGTGCGGCCCATCCGCATCGGTATGGGCTCGGGATGGTGCGCACCTCACGCACATCGTCAGCATCGCAAGACACGAAGGCTCGAAACGTCGCACTTGAGGCTAAAGACTTGCGCGTCCCTCGGGTGGTGTTTCGGAACATCGCATCCACGCGGGCGGGCTCCGTCAGCACCCCGGCCAGGATCGGCGGGACGCGGACGCGGATGGTGGCGGCTGCGTGATGGCAAGGGTCAACCGGGTCTCTCCTTTTTGCTTATAGATGTGGATCGCACGGGGTCGGCCCAATCGTGCCCTCAGCATACGCTTCGGCAAGCACAAATACGGCTTCCACGGCTGGCCGCGGACCCTCCGCATTTGCGCTTGCGACCGGGCCTCTTGCCCCCGTGCCGGGTGATCCCCATCGCAACAAGGAGTAACCCAAATGACCAACCACTACGTCGCCACCGTCCCAGTCAAGTTCACCGACACCGATGGCCAGGAGCGCACCCGTTTTCAGCGCGTGGGTGCGATGTTCCGCAACACCCGCAACGGGGATGGATCGGAGTTCTTCAGCCTCAAGCTCGACTTCCCGGTCGCGGTCTCGGAGCTGGTGATGTTCCCGCCGAGCGCGAAGGATCCCCAGGACTGAATCCTCTGACGAGGATGGGCCGCCCCAGGACGATCTTGGGGCGGCCCGATCCCTGTTCCAGGGATGCCGGTCCCTACGCGTTCAACGGACGCACTCCGCCCGGAATGATCAGGCCGCGACAGACCGGCCAGTCAGCCTCAAGGGGGCCATCCACAAAAACCTATCGGCCAGGGCCTCCCGGTTTTTGCGGCAGAGATTTGGCAAGCCAAATCTGGCCCTCCTTGACCCTGCCTGTCCGCCCTGTCGGTGAGGTTTGCGCCCGCCCGCGCTTCCGTCCGAACACATGCGTGTTCGGCCAGAGCCTCGGGCGGGGCTGGCGGACGGGACCCCTAGGACAGGTGGGTCGCCCGGTGGTGAGGGCGGCAGAGCCGCGTCCCTGCGGGCCGCGGCGTGAAGCGGACACCAAGGCTGCCTGAGCCTGGATGCGACGTAAGTATATAATTGACAGCTTGGTATAATATCGTAAGGTAGGGGCAGCCTTGGTGGAAGGTGGCAGGAAATAGGGGGTCTTTCTTCGCATGTCGCGCTCAAAACGTCTCACAGATGCGGACCGCATGGAGATCGTTCGCGAAGCTGCGGAAGGCGTTTCCACTTCAGTGCTGGCGGAACGGTTTGGCGTTTCGGTGCGGGCGATCCAGTACACGCTCAAAGCCGATGCCGAGCGCCAGACGGATGCCGCAATTCCGGTCTCAGCGGTCAGTGTGAAAGTGACGGCCGCGGAGCTGGCGGCGCTCGACGAGGTGTTGGCGAAGGCGGGGATCGAGAGCCGTGCCGAGGGGCTCAGGCGGCTCATTCAGGCGGCGGGCGGGGTGTTCGTTCCAGACGCGCAGATGGCAGCAGAGATGGCGCGCTACCGCGCCTCTCTACACGAGGTCGGCAATGGGGTCGGGCAGATCGCCAAGCAGATGACGCGGGCCAACCGGATGGGGCAGGGGGCCGTGGGGGGCACGAGTGCCGAGTTCACCGAATTGCGCCTTGCGCAGATGCGCGGGCTGGCGCGGTTCATTCTCGATTCCGCGGACGAGATCGATCTGCTTCTGCGCCGCCGTCGAGACGCGATGCAGCTCGAGGCCACGGCCGTGCTGAGGGAGTTTGCCCATGCGGCTGAATGATGCCGTCCATGCCGTCACGGGCGAGGTCTTCCGGGATGGCTGGAGCCGGATCCGGGGCTCGATGCAGGGGCTGCATGTCGCCAAGCAGAGCCAGCTTGTGCGCGCGGCGGCAGGGCATCGGCCAGCCGTCTTCAAGGCGATCCGGGGCGGCGGCACGCATACCAAATCGCAGCTGATGAACCAGCTCGATTACCTCACCACCAAGTCCACGCATATCGTGGACAGTAGCGGGTTCCTGGATGGCAAGGCGAAGCTCGAGGCGGGTGACATCAAGGATCTGACTGAGCGCTTCGCCAAGCGGTGGGATGCGGGCTTCAAACCCAAGCTGGGCCAGACCACCCATATGCTCATGTCCTTCCCTATCGGCACGCGCGGCGAGGATGTGCGTGACATCGCGACGGATGTGGCCGAGCGGGTCTTCCAAACCGACGAAGGTCATTTCGATTACATCATCGCGGTGCATGAGGATCGCGATCACCCGCATGCGCATCTGGTGCTGAACCGCCGCTCGCAGGAAGGCGAGTTCTTCTTTCTGGGGCGCAACCATCGCTTCAACTATGACGACTTCCGCCTCGCCATGGTCGAAGAGGCGGAGAAGTATGGTGTGCGCCTAGAGGCCACACGGCGGGTGGAGCGCGGGGTTGTGCATTACCCGGCCCCTACCCGCGAGGTTTATGCGGCGAAAGAAGAGGGTCGCGCGCCCCGCGAGCGGGAACGTGTAGGGGCCGACTTGACGCGAACGCTGGCCCAGATCGCCAACACCAGAACTGTCTACCATTCGCTTGCCGCGGAAGCCTCCCGCGAGGCCCGCGAGGATATTGCCGCGGCCCTCTTCCGCGCAGGCGAGGTGCTGGCGCATGGCGGGCAGGTGGACCGAACAGGAGATGTGTATATGGCCGAGGATCAAAGTTTCGAGGATCTGAGAAGCCTCTATGCGGAGAAGCTGGCGCGGGTGCAGGGCATGATCGCCGAGAAGTCTGACGCGGAACGTCCCGTGCTGGAAAAACGTCTCATCGAGATCCAGACGCAGGTCCAGCACATGCAGCCTCTCGGTTTGCGATCATCCACGCTGTCAGAGACCCCCTCGGAGGGCGGGATCTATTCCGAGGCCAATATTGACGCCAGCCAGCTCGCGCGTCTGGCTACGCCCGACTTGAGATCGCGGATTGACGCGGCACTACACGGCACCGGGATCAGCACATCGGAAGTGGTGGCCCGGATCGAGACGGGCGCCTCAAATGCAGCGCTCGAGCATCAATGGATCGCAGATGATCTTTCCAAGGTGGCCGAGGCGCGCGATCTCAACCTTGAGCGCCGCGCCGATCTGGAACAGGCGCGCGACAGTCTCAACGATGTGCATGTCGCGCTCGGCACGCTTCTGGAGCGCGAGAACGTGCTGCGCCGGGATGGCGTCATGGAAGCGGAATCGGTCAGCGAGCGGTTCCATTATCATGAGGGCGCGGTCCGGGCGATGGAAGGGACAATCCGTCAGGAGATGCGCGCAGAGGGCCTGACAGCGCAGCAGATCGAGGACCGGGACTGGGAGGTTGTCTCAAGGGCGGAGCGCCGGATCGAGACCGAGCAGCGCGCATATCTCGAGGCACACCCGGACTTGCTCGCACGTCCCGGCGATGTGATCGACCGGTCTGAGCCCTACAGGGAGACCATCACCGATGCGGCCCGCGCCGGCGAAATCGCCCGCGATGTCGACCGGATCATGGAGGGGCGCGACCTCCGCGTGCCCGTTGCAGATGCTGTCACGGATGACTTGCGCGCGCGCTATCCGGACATGCCGTCCCACCTCGCCCGCGGGCTTGGCGCGACCTATGCCGCCGTCGTCGAGATACGCGACACAGAGGCCATCAATCAGGTCCGCCGCGAAACCGATATGCGCGACGAACTCGGGTTTGGAACGCGCGACGACGTCCTCGCAACCCCCGAAGAAACTGCGCCGCAGTCTGACCGTGCCGACCGCCTCTCAAGCGAGATTGCGCGTGTTTTGGACCATGAGCGGGCCGGGGAGCTGTCCGCACCCTTCGAGACCGAGGCGGAGCGGGACGCCTTCCGCGAGGAGATCGCGCGGGTGCTGGATGACCGCCAACTTGAGCGGCTCACATCCGGCGATGCCGATGCGCTGGACAAGGTTCTCGAGGACCGCCTCGACCGGCTTTATGTCGCCAAGGTCTACCTGCAATCGGATGCAGCAACGGCCAACACGGAGGCCTTGCGCCAGGTGGTCGATGATCTTGCCGACACCGAATACGAAAAACACCGCGCGACAGACGTGGATGGCGAGACCGAGCGGGGTCAGGTCCATTGAGCGCCGCCATGGGAAAAGCGCGGATCGCCACGGGCGTCCTGCTTGTGACGCTGGTGACCGGGGCCATGGGCTATACCATCGCCTCGGCGGTGCTGACTTACCAGGATCTCGGCTTCGGCGCCGAGATCGACTTTGCCTATATCGCGCAGAACTATCTTGCGATCCTCGATCGCCGCCCGGAGGACGCGCAACTTATTCACCTGATCATCGGCAGCTTCGCTGCCGCCGGCCTCATGCTGAGCCTCGCCCTCTCGGGGTCCGCCCTGACACGCTTTGGCCAGACCCATTGGCAGAGTGCGCGCGAGATGAAGGCCAACGGGTTTTTCGGCGCGCCCGGCACCGGCTTCATCCTCGGCAAGCTCGGTTCCCCGAAGTCCCGCGCCAAGTACATCTGCTCCAAGGTCTTCCCGCATGCGCTGATCGTGGCGCCGACGGGCCGGGGCAAGACCTCCGGGTTCGTCATTCCGAACCTGCTGACCTGGCAAGGCTCCGCCGTGACGCTCGATGTGAAGGGGGAGTGTTTCGAGGCCACGGCCCGCCACCGTGCGGCCCAAGGCGACAAGGTCTATCGCTTTGCCCCCACCGATTGGGAGGGCAAGCGCACGCATCGCTACAATCCGCTCCTGCGCATCTATCAATTGAAGGATCCCGCGCGCCAGCAGATGGAATTGCAGCTCCTGGCGACGCTCTTCCTGCAAAGCGACAATGACCGGGTTCAGGGTCTCCTGAAGGGCGGGATCGATCTCTTCGTCGCCGCAGGGCTTTTGGCCTTCCAGCGTAAGCGCCCGACCCTAGGCGAAATCTACCGCATCGCCGCCTCGGGCGGGAACAAGCAGAAGGAATACTTCGCGCGGGGTCACGAGGTCGACAACAGGGCCGCCAAATTGATCTTCACGCGGCTCGCTTCGACCAACAACGATACGCTGACCTCCTACGTCTCGCTTCTGATGACCTCGGGGCTCGATCAATGGCAGAATCCGGCCATCGATGAGGCGACGGCGGTGTCGGACTTTGATTTCCGCACGATCCGCAAGAAGCCCTTCTCCGTCTACCTCGTCGTCCAGCCGCTGATGGTGAAGCCGCTCGCGCCGCTGATCAGGCTCTTCTTCTCTGACCTTCTCTCGGCCATGCAGGAAAAGGACCCCGGGCCGGATGAGCCCTGGCCGGTGATGATCATGCTCGACGAGTTCAATCGTCTCGGCAAAATGCCCATCGTGGTCGAAAGCATCGAGACGCTGCGCACCTATCGTGGTCACCTCGCCGTTGTCACCCAAACCATCCCCGCCCTCGATGAAATCTACGGCGAAAACACCCGCCGCGCCTTGCAGGGGAATGCGGGCGTGAAGCTCTACCTGACGCCCTCCGATGAAAAAACCGTCGAGGAGCTGAGCAAGGCGGTCGGCAAGACCACGAAGACCGTCATCACGCGCTCCCAGTCTATCGGCAAGAACCCCTTTGAAGGGCGCAGCCAGTCGACCCGGACCGAAGAAAGCTCCTTGCTCCCTGAAGACGAGGCGCGCCGCCTGCCGCTCGATGAGATCGTCATGGTGATCGATGCGCAGATGCCGGTCCGTGCAAAGCGGATTCAGTATTTTGACGACCGGCTGTTCAAGGCGATCCACGCGGCGCAGACGGGTGAATTGCCGTTTCCAGAGCCGGGGGGAGGGGGATCGCAAGGCACGCTGCCGCTGAGTGTGCGCGCCATGCCGATGACGCCGCCGTCGGATGGGCCAGGGGGAACAGAAGCCGATGTGGAGAGGGCGAGCCAGGCTGGCGATGGTCAACCGTCAGGTCAAGCCGACGCCGCTCCAAAGAAGACCGCGCCTGTCGTTCAAGCCGTCATCGCCGAGGAACAGCGCCAGATGGAGATGGATTTTGGCAGCGGCGTCGTGGATTCTGAAGCTGCGAGCGTAGCTGATGAGGCGCAGATGCGCTCTGCAGTCGATGGCTTGGACGAAATGGAAGCGATGCTGCGAGAGGAGGATGGTGAAAGGCTGGTTGCGCGATAGGGTGGCGGACATCGCCTGTTTGTCGGGGAGGGCGGGGAGCCGACCTTCGCCGCGGGTGCGAGCACCGCGCGTTTTCACGATCTGAGCGGACATTCAGCCTGACTTGCTCCGCCGGGTCTGGGTTGATTGATACTAAGGCCGGGAGCCAACTGTTCGCTGCGGGTGAGAATGCCCCTGACCGAGGAGCCGCTTGAGGTGCAGACCGAGGCGTGGCTAATGAAGCGTATCGCAGTCTGCCCCCGCGGCCATGCGGCGGAGGCGGCGGTCTTCGATCCCATCATCGCGGCAAGCGGCGAGCCGGCCTGCAGGGACCTCGCCCAAGCCACCCGCATCGCGCTTTCCATGGAAACCAATCTCGGCCTCGGTGCCGACCATCCGCTGGTCCACCGCAACATCGATCTCGCGGGGCATCCGCCGCTGCGGGACGGCGATCTCCTCGACCTTGTCGATGCGCGGCTCCAGGCGGCCACGCAGATGGCGCAATGCTTCGTTGAGGCTCCTCGTAACCGACTTCTGAAGCTTGCAGACGCTCTCGAGACGGCAGGCACGCTCGACGCGGGCGACATCGCCGAGATCTTCAATGGAGGGAAGGGCGGGATACCGTGCAACCCGCAGCCATCGCGATAATGGCCGCAAGCATCGTCCGGCATTCGCGACGTCCGGAACGGTCAGGCTCCCGCTGCGCGTCTTGGCGGCTGCCGCCAGCGTCGCATCAGTCTCCAACCCCGAGATCACAGCCAGCCATCACCGCTTAAGAGAGGTTTGTCCCATGAGCATCAGCATCGCCGCCGACGGCAGCCCGGGCCGCTTGGACGAGGAGCTCAAGCGCCCGCACCATCTCGTCGCCAACCTCAAGCGCATCTGATTGGCCCGTCACCCAAATCCGACCATTTCACGTATCACTTGATATTTGAATATCGAACACTATCTATTGTCTTCAAGGTCGTCACGTTTGACACGGCCAGATACAGATAGCGGAGCCTCACATGACCCATGGCGCACACTCCGGCCTTTACGGCCCTTCCACCGCTCCGGATGGTTTCGAGCACGAACCTGACGCTACAGCCGGCTACTGGAGCCATCGGGCCAAAAACACCTTGCCGCCCCCCGACTTCATTGGCCCCTATGCCCGGCACCGCCCGCTCCCCACGCCGGGCGTGGAAGACCGGAGAGCCTGGATAATCGGTGGCGGAATTGGCGGGCTCGCCGCAGCATTTTACCTAATCCGGGACGGCCATATGCCGCCCGCCCATATCACCGTTCTTGAAGAGATGGATATCGAAGGCGGCTCAATGGACGGCGCCGGCAACCCCGAAGACGGCTACCTTATCCGGGGCGGCAGGGAGATGAACTGGAACTATGACACGCTGTGGGACATGTTCCAGGATGTCCCAGCCGTAGAGCTCCCTGAAGGCTATTCGGTATTGGATGAATACCGCCTGCTGAATGACAACGACCCCAATTATTCCAAGGCGCGTCTGATGCGCAATCAGGGTGAAATCGTTGATTTCACTGATATGGGGCTGACCCACTCCCAGCAATGGGAAATGATCCGTCTGATGCTTAAGAGAAAAGAAGACCTCGATGATATAACCATTGAGGAATACTTCTCCGAAGGTTTTCTGAGCAGCAATTTCTGGGCGCTGTTCCGCTCCATGTTCGCGTTCAAGAACTGTCACAGCCTTCTGGAAACCAAGCTGTACATGCACCGCTTCCTAGATTCCGTTGACGGTTTCGGGGATTTGTCAGCCCTCGTTTTTCCCAAGTACAATCAATATGATACCTTCATCAAACCGCTGGCGGGCATGCTGCGCGAAAAAGGCGTGCGCTTTCAGTTCGGCACGCGCGTGCAGGATCTGGAGCTGAGCGAGACCGGCGCCCAAAAGACCGTGACAGGCATTGTCTGCACTGTCGCAGGTCAGCCGCAACGACTGGAGGTTGGGGAACCCGATCTTGTCTTTGCGCTGACAGGCTCGATGACGGAGAACACGGCCTATGGCGATCTGGATACTGTGCCCCAACTGACGGTCGGACGCCACGAGCCCGGCCAGGACAGCGGCTGGACGCTCTGGCGGAACCTGGCGGAAAAATCTGATGTGTTCGGCCATCCCGAAAAATTCTATGGCGACACCGACCAGTCGATCTGGGAGTCCGCCACCCTGACCTGCAAACCCTCGCCGCTTGTCGACAAGCTCAAGACGCTTTCGGTCAATGACCCGTATTCGGGACGCACAGTGACAGGCGGTATCATTACCTTCACGGACTCAAACTGGCTGCTGAACGTGACGTGCAACCGTCAGCCCCATTTTCCCGATCAACCTGAAGACACGCTTGTCTTGTGGGTCTATGGCCTCTTGATGGACCAGCCGGGCAATCATGTCGGCAAGGCCTTGCCGGAGTGCACAGGACGCGAGATTCTCAGCGAACTCTGCTATCATCTGGGGATTGAAGACCAGATCGATGATGTGGTCGCCAACACCAAGGTGCGTACCGCGCTGATGCCCTATATCACGGCGCAATTCATGAAACGCGCCGCCGGCGACCGGCCCCGGGTCGTGCCGGAAGGATGCACGAATCTGGGCCTGATCGGGCAATTCGTCGAAACCCGCAACGACATAATATTCACAATGGAGGCCTCTATCCGCACCGCCCGGATCGGCGTCTACAAATTGCTGAACATTCCCAAGCAGGCGCCCGACATCAGCCCAACCCAGTATGACATCCGCAATCTACTCAGGGGCGCGCGCGCCCTGAATAGCGGCAAGCCGTTCCTGGGCGAGAGGTTGCTGCACCGGTTGCTGGATCGGACGTATTATGCGCATATCCTGCCTCCCTTGCCTGAACCCGAGACCCAGCGTGATGAAGCCTTCGAGGCCGAAGTCGATACTCTGGCCGCCAAAGGCGGTGCCGCGCTGAAGGCCCTGGGGAGCTGGATCAGCAACGTCCGCAAAGGCTTCTCGAGCGAATGACCGCTGATCCCAGAGCCACAGCCAGAAGACTCTCGCCATGACAGATGCCCCCCGTCGACTGTCGCGACAGGAACAGCAACAGCGCACACGCGAGTGCCTTCTGGATGCGGCTGAAATGCTGTTCGCCGAAGGCGGGGTCAATGCGTCCTCGCTTCGAAACGTATGCGAGCGGGCCGGGTTCTCCCAGGGGGCTTTCTATTCCAACTTCGCGAGCAAACAGGACCTTTTGCTTTCGGTTCTCGAACGTCATATCGAACGCGAAGCGGCCCTGCTGCAGTCTCTGGTGAAATCGGTGTCAAGCGATACGCTTGATCACGCTCTGGAAGGGTTTTCAGAGCACCTCACGGCCATCGCGGAGCAAACACAATGGTCCCTGTTGGCGATCGAACTGCAATTGCAGGCGCAGCGTGACGCCGATTTCGCCGCTCAGTGCGCTCACGCGCGCAACGCTAGCTATGACGCCCTAGCCTCGGTTCTGGAAACGCTGAAAACGCGCTTCGAGCTGAGCTATCAGCTTCCAACACGCCAGCTTGCGATCAGCCTTTACGCCCTGTGGTCCGGACTCGTGCTGTCTCGGGCCGGGGGTGAGACCATATCTCGCGCCGACTTACTTCTGACCCATTTCAGAGGATTGGTGGCCTCACCCAAATCTTTGAAGGGTTGAGACAGTATTGGTGCCGAGAGCTAGCCTTCCGCCTCCGCCGGGGTTCGCAAGCGCAGCGAATGGCGGCTTCGACGGGCAGCGCTGCAGCATCCTGAGCCGAGACTGAAGGTCGGCTCCGGGCCGTCTCTGCCGGGCGGACCCACTCGCCTGGGCGTCCAGCACGCCGCGCCGCCGCATGACCGCCTCGAGCCCTTTTTGACGAATGCTGCCGAGCGACTGGACGGCCGCTTCGGCGGACCCGCAGCTTAGCGAGGTGTTCTCCGTTCGGGTCTAGACATACTCCGTAATGCGTTTCAACAAGGCGACACCGGCACCTGATAGAACGCCGCAAGAAGACGTAAGCTCTTGACGACGCCCGGTGTCGAGCGGGTGGGGTCCTGTTATGTGACCGTAAACTGCCCCATCATGCCCGCATCCTCGTGTTCGAGGATGTGGCAGTGATACATGAATGGTGTCTCTTCCGAAGCCAGCTTGTCGAACCTCAGCAGGATTCCGGTCGGACCCTGCACACGGACAACATCTTTCCAACCGATCTGCGCCGAGTCGACCGGCCGTCCGTTCTGACTCACGCCTCACGATAATTGTCACACGCCTCAACACCCTTTGCGACCACGTCGAGAAGTGCGTCCACATCGTTCAGAAGGACCGTGATGCGCGGGTTGCTGATACGGTAACGGATGAAGCGCCCTTCGCGGTCGCTGGCGACAAGCCCGCAGTCCAGCAGGCACCTCAGATGGTTGGAGACGTTGGGTTGCGATAGTTCGGTCCGCTCGACGAGCTCGTGAACGGCCAATGGCTCGTTGCAAAGTGCACCGAGGATGGCCAGGCGGCTCGGGTCCGCGAAGCCGCGGAACAGCTTCGCCCGTCGCTCGATGGTTGCGCTCTTGCGGTCATCGACCAATTGCGCCATATCACTCCTCGCTGATATGTTGTTCTTCGATTCATCCTAGCAGGAATAGCGCGACCATGGCCAACACCGAAAATGCCGGATCGACGGCAGATGTCCCGCCCGTCCGTTACCGGGTTTCCGGTATGGATTGCGCCAAGGATGCCGCGCAGATCGAGCGGGCGGCACAGGCAGCCGGGGTCGCGCCCGGCGATGTGAAAGTGTCGGCCGCGACGCACATCATGACACTGACTGCACCCGAAGTGCGCCTGCCGGACATCGAAAAGGCAGTCGCGGTGACAGGCTATGGCTTCGACCGGATCGAGGGCGATGAAGACATTCCGCCGAATCCCGCCCATCAGGACCCGGCCTACCGCCGTGCCCTCTGGATCGTCGTGATCCTGAACGTGGGATACGGGGTCCTCGAAATGATCGGCGGTTTCATTTCCGGATCGCAGGCCGTGAAGGCCGATGCGCTCGATTTCATCGGCGACGGCGCGATCACCTTCCTTGGCCTGCTGGCCATCGGCTGGAGCCTCGCCTGGCGGGCACGGTCGGCCTTGATCCAAGGCATCTTCCTCGGCCTGCTCGGCCTTGGCGTCCTCGGCACGACCATCGTGCGAGTCTTCGAACGGACGACGCCGGATGCAGGTCTAATGGGCCTGCTTGGCATGATCGCCCTTGTCGTCAACGTCATCTCCGTTCTGCCGCTGCTGCGGTTCCGCAAGGGCGACGCGAACATGCGGGCCGTCTGGCTATTCTCGCGCAACGACGCCATCGGCAATGCGGCGGTTGTCGTTGCCGCCGGTCTCGTGGCGTGGCTGGGCAGCGCCTGGCCGGACCTCATCGTCGCCTTCGGCATCGCCGGACTGTTCCTGCACTCGTCTTGGGCAATCATCCGCGATGCGCGGGCCGATCTGAAGGCAGCGGCATGAACAGCCGCGTTCTGGGCGGGCTCTGCGCGATCGCGGCGTTCGGCCTCGATCAGGGTACCAAGGCGCTTGCGCTGAACACACCGGCGCTTGAGCGCGGCGTCGAGGTTCTACCCTTTCTCAATCTCGTGCGGGTTCTGAACGATGGAGTCAGCTTCGGTATGCTGGGCGGGATCGTGCCTTGGTGGGGTCTCATCGCGCTTGCTGGCGTGATCGTGGCATGGCTGCTGATCTGGTTGTGGCGCGCGCCGGACAGGCTGACGGCTGCCGCTCTCGGTCTGATCATCGGCGGCGCGCTCGGCAATGTCCTCGACCGGCTGCGTTATCAGGCCGTCCCGGATTTTCTGGATTTCCATTACGGAACATACCACTGGCCGTCCTTCAATCTTGCGGATGTGGCGATTTTCTGCGGTGCGGCCCTGCTGTTCTGGGACAGCTTCCGCTCGGCGCAGAACAAGCCCGAACGTAACCACCGAGAAGAAAACGTTACGGGGAAATAATCGATGTCCAGCATTCCATCCGCAAAGGGCATCGACAGCACGCTTGCCCTGCTGCGCAACCCATATGAGTTCATTCCGGACACATGCCGCGATCTTGAGGGCGACCTGTTCGAGACCCGCATCCTCTTTCAAAAGACGATCTGCATGACTGGTGCCGCAGCTGCGGAGGTCTTCTATTCCGAGGATGGGCTCGTGCGCGCAGGCTCGATGCCGAAGCGTATCCAGAGAACCCTGCTCGGCGAAAAGGGCATCCAGGGGCTCGATGGCGAGGCGGCGGCCCGCACGACCCATGTCGCCTTCGACAAGACCGGGACGCTCACACATGGCAGGCCCCGCGTGACAGATGTCTCTGTGTTGAGTGGAAGCGGCGACGACCTCATGGCGCTTGCCGCCGGGGTCGAGAGCGGCGCGAGCCACCCGCTCGGACAGGCGATCTGCGCCGAAGCCGAGCGGCGAGGCGTGGGCGCGGCGACGGCCACCGGCGGCCGCGCGCTTCCCGGCAAGGGGGCGGAAGCCTCCATCGACGGCGTGACCGTCATCGTGGGCTCCCCGCGGCTGGCGAACGAGCGCGGCGCACTCACGGACGACCTGCGGACCCGCGTGGCGGCGCTGGAAGCCGAGGGCAAGACGGTGGTCATCGTGTTGCGCGAAGACGTGCCTCAGGGCCTCATCGCGCTCAGGGACGAGCCGCGCGCCGATGCGGCGAACGCTATCGCGCAACTGCGCGGGCTCGGCATATCTTCGGTCATGCTGACGGGGGACAACCCGCGCACGGCCCAAGCCATCGCTGAAGGGCTCGGGATCGAACATCGTTCGGACCTGATGCCGGAGGACAAGGTGACAGCGATCCGCGACCTGAGGGCGGAGGCCCGCGTGATGATGATCGGCGACGGGATCAACGATGCGCCGGCGCTCGCCGCCGCGCATGTTGGCGTTGCCATGGGCTCGGGCACCGACGTGGCGCTCGAGACGGCCGACGCGGCGATCCTGCGCAACCGTGTGACCGATGTGCCGGGCAAGATCCGCCTCTCCCGTGCGACCATTTCGAACATCCGCCAGAACATCGCGATTGCGCTCGGCCTCAAGGCGATATTCCTCGTGACTACCGTGCTCGGGATCACCGGCCTTTGGATCGCAATCCTCGCGGATACCGGTGCCACCTTGCTGGTGACGATGAACGCCCTGCGGCTGCTGTTCTTCCGTCCTACCGGCACGCCTGAACCTGCGGGTCACGTCGATCTGACCGCTGAGACACGCCCCGATCGCGCCGCCGCAAAGACCTGAAAGGAACCCTGATGACCCTCACCCGCCGCGCCGTGATGGCCTCCGCCGCTTGCTTCGCCGCGACGGCACCGACCGCCGGACTGTCTCAAAGCTCTCCCGCGATCCACGTTCTGAAAGACCCGAACTGTGGCTGCTGCACAGCTTGGATCGAGATCCTCAAAGAGAACGGATTTAAGGTCACCACCGAGCGCAGCTTCGGCACCCTCCTGATCCGGCACAAGCTCGAGAACGGCATCCCCCAGAACATGACCTCCTGCCACACCGGCGAAATCGAGGGCTACATGATCGAAGGACACGTGCCGACGGCCGACATTCGACGGCTGCTATCCGAGCGCCCCGATGCCGTCGGTCTCGCCGTGCCTGGGATGCCTTACGGATCACCGGGCATGGGGCCAGAGGATGAGCGGGAAGCCTACGACGTGTTCCTGATCCTCGGAGATGGCAGGACGGAAATCTTCTCCAGCTACGAGGCTGCCTGACGGCGCCGATCTCAGGATCGCTGTGGGGCCACTGCACAAACCTCACACCGCGCAGTCGCAGCGAAAGTCAGGAAAGTCCCGCACTGCTGACCTTGAAGCCCTGAACGATGCTGCAGGTGCCACGAATGTCAGGTATGGGGAAGCCGCACTGCGGCGATGTCCACGCTGGCGAACGGCTGCTCAGGGCCGTCAAATTCCGATCCGCGCTTGCGCAGTAGCAGTCTTGTGCAGTTGCGAAGCAAACTCTGTTGTGGGCGCGGTCAGGTCTATCGTTCTAAACGAAATAGGGTGTCCTTGAATAACCAGGGTTTCGTCAACGCTGCCGCCAACTTGCGGATGGAGCAGAATTCCTTCCGAGGTCAGACTGGGAGGCTGCTCCATGTGTTCCTGTGTACGCAAATATGCATACATCTGGTATAGATACCCGCTTCGCAAGATTTCGTCCCTGTGGTTCGATCTGGTCAGAATTCGGGTGAACTTGGTGTCGATGACCACGTGACGTTCGGTTTCGGGATGGGTCAGTTCGATGTCGGTCTGCATGCCAGGAAGGATCGCGGACAGGCCTGGGGTTGTGCCGGACACAGGCCAAGCGAGGCGTCGCCCCTGGGCAATGGACCACCCCTCTGGCTTCAGGGCTATACGGAGCGCATTGCCGATGGCGCGTTCGAAGAGACGGCGGATCAGGTGCTCGGTCGTCTCATCACCGGGCTGTAGCGAGGCCCCTTTGGTTTCGGTCGGTATCGTCCCATCGAAGACCATCCGGGCAAGTGCCACCATCATTCTGTCCGCATTCTCGTTCCTGCCTATCTGGTCGGTCGCCAGTTCGGCGCGAGAGGGCCTGCGCGCCGAGACGCCCGCGCGCGCGAAATCCGCCGCGAGGCTGCGACAACGATGTCCGGTCTCCCGGGCGGAGACTCGGGCAGAGAGACGTTCAAGCGCAGCGCGAACCAGCCTGTTTCGAGGCGTGTCCATGACATGCTCTTCGAACCGGCAGGCGATCTGACCGCGCTCCATGAGCTGGCCCGCCTCTGTCGCCAGCATGTCGATGCGACCGCGTACACGCGGCAGAACTGCTGTCCGCGCCTGGTAGCCACGGCTCAGGTTGCGGTGAAGTCGATCTTCGACCACGTGGGCCATCAGGCGGCCGATGAGATCCGGCAAGTCCTGGGCCTGCTCGACATCGCGCTCGAATCGACCCTGGAGTTGAACGAGATCCGCGGCATAGAGAAACAAGATCCAGATGTTGCGAAGCGGAATCTCGGAGGCCATCAGAGCCCGTCGCGCAGCCGCGCCTTTGCTTCGGCAGCCCTCTCGGGCGCATCAAACCAGTATTCGTCGAGCAGCGGTCCGATCTCCGTTTCTATCACGTCGTTGAACCAGCCCTTCGGATCGGCCAGCGGCTCGGTTGGCGTGATGTAGGAGTGGCCGACGCGGAACTGCTGACCTAGAGTCCTGTCGCCGGATATCTCGTCGTTCAGCGCCGTCATGCGCGCCCGGATCAGATCCACCATGTCGCTGTCGAGCCCGCGATCCGCGCACCATGCGGCCCAGGAATCGTTCAGCATGGGCTCGAGCGAGATGAAGGCGAAGCGCCGCCGAAGCGCCAGATCTACGAGTGCCAGCGAGCGGTCGGCCACGTTCATCGTACCGATGATGTAGAGATTGTCCGGGACATGCACGCGCTCGCCTGGCTGTTTTCGGTAGGCGAGCTCGATCGCGTCAGCGCGGCTGCGCTTGGTGTTCTCGAGTAGTGTCAGCATCTCGCCGAAGACCTGAGCCGGGTTGCCGCGATTGATCTCCTCGATGATGAGTAAATGCGCGATGTCGGGCTGGGCGCGGGCGGCCTCCACCACCTGCAGGAACACACCGTCGGTGATCACAAGACCCGCTGAGCTGGGCCGATAGCCTCGCACGAAATCCTCGTAAGAGAGCGACGGATGGAACTGGACCGAGCGCAGTTGCTCGGGCTTCGGCGTGCGTCGCCCGATCAGCGCCTTTGCCAGGCGCTTCGCGAGCCAAGTTTTGCCGGTGCCTGGCGCACCCTGAAGGATCAGGTTCTTCTTATCCTCCAAGCGTGCAATCAGTTTCGCGAGCGCGCCACGCGACAAGAACCCGCCCTCGGCAATGATGTCGTCGATGCCATAGGGCTCGATCGGAGGCGCATCTGTCTCGCCGTCCGCCTGCTCCTCCTCCTCGATCAGGGTGAGGGGTTCGAGGTCCTCGGCGTACTTTTCGGCCCAGTAGGGATGCGCCAGGAACCGTGCCAGGTCCTGGTTTTCTCCGTCGAAGGCGAATGCCACCAGTTGCCTCGCCATGTCGTCGTCCTCAAAGCGCGCCCTGGCGACAGTCGTGCGGTAGGTATAAAAGAACCACTCGCGTGGCGGGTCGACTTCTTCCCAGGCGACATCGACAGTCTTCCCGTCCCCCGGATTGCCAGTAATCGTGCCAATCGCCTTGATGCGCATGGCGCTGACCGGTCGCCCTCGGTTCTCGAACGGCACATCGTTCTTGCGCGTGTAAGTCGCCTTGATCGCGATCCGGTCGCCCTGCTTCATCTGTTTCACGAGATGTGAGAACTTGTCGTCATAGCCATTCTGCCAGATGCCTTCACCAAGGAAGCGTGGGGTCTGGTCGCCTTCGTCCCATGCTGCACCGACGAACCAGTAGTTGATGCCTTCCGGGACGATATCGCCTTCCGGTGCCTGGTCTTCGTCTTCATCAGCCTTGAGTGCTGCATGCTCTTGTCTGAAGATCTCGACGGCGAGGTCATCCGTCATTTCGATGGAACCACCCGCATCGGTCAGGGCCCAAATGCCGCGCTTCGGGGAATAGAGGTAGCCGGCCTTAACAAGGTAGAACCGTGCCCAGGCAACCCGATTGTTGAACTTCGGCTGCCCGTTTTTGTTGGTCTGGTTCAGGAAGTCGTCCGGTACTTCATGTCGCTGCGCGATTTCTTGGAAGACCTGTTTCGGGCGCGCCCGCCCCCCAAGATCGCGCAAGACCTCAAGGACCGGCGCGAAGTAGCTGACGAACTGCGGAACGCCTTCAATTTTCTGCTCGAAAAGTTTCACACCTGTCCCCGGGTTTTTCAGGAAATTCCGACCAGTACACCCGATGGCTGAGATCTTTGCAATTGGGTCGGGACTTCGGGTTTCCTCGATTACCTACTGCTGACCTTCGCGTATCCAATTTTTCTGCGCGATGTCACGAAAGGCCGGTTCGGGGAACTGCGTTGCAGCGATGACCGTCCTGGCGAATGTCGGCTGTGGGCCGGACTTACACCGCTGAATGTTGAAGATATTCAAGGCGACGCTCGACTTGTATCAGTCGCCGCGTGATCTCGCGACGCCGTTGATTCTGCCATCACCAATGCCCCTGGCAGGCGCGGCGTGGCCTATCGTGCGTGACCGCTCCCTGCAAACGCCCAAGTGCGCGACAGGATGAACGTACAGGCAGCCGCAAAGGCGGTCGAGATCAGAACGGCAGCTTCGAGACGAAACAAGCCGATGCCCTGCAATAGGAACAGGACAATTTCATTTGCTAGAAATCCGATTGCCGCCACCATAGCGAATCGTCCGAAAGTCTGGGTCGCGGACGAACCATGTCCGGCGAAGGTGAACAGATGGTGACCAGAGAAACTGACCATGAAGGCAATCAGGAAAGCAACAGTGTTGCTGATCAGCGGAAGCATGCCAAACCAGACAAGGCCGATCGCGACGCCCAGATGGACAAGGGTCGCCAGGCCCCCGGTCAGGGCGAACCGCGCGACCGCGCCTAGCATTCGGATGACGCGGCAATCGTGACATCCTCGGCGATCAGATAGCCGGGGCGACCTTTCACCTCGCTGAAGACCCGCGCCAGATATTCGCCCAACACACCGATGGACATCAACTGGATGCCACTGAAAAAGAAGATCGCCACTGCCAGCGTGGACCAGCCGGGCACAGCATGGCCGAGCAGCAGCGTGCGGCCGGCTAGAAACAGCCCGTAGAAGATCGACAGCATGGCAAGGATCATTCCGATGCCGGTCCACATGCGCAACGGCCAGTCGGTGAAAGCGGTCAGCCCGGTCATGCCCAGTCTCAGCAGTTCGCGGAAGCGGAACTTGGTGCTACCCCCGGCGCGTGGCTGCAACTCGACCGGGATGGCAAGCGAGCGGAAACCGACCCAGGCATAAAGCCCCTTCATGAAGCGATTGCTTTCGGGCAGCGCGCAAAGCGCATCGACCACCTTTCGATCCATCAGCCGGAAGTCCCGCGCTCCGGCAGGCATTGACACCTCGCTGCCGATATTCAGGAAGCGGTAAAAAGCGGCGGTACAGCGGCGCTTCAACCAGCTTTCATCATCACGATGGGCGCGGACGGCGTAGACAATCTCATAGCCTTCTCGGTAGCGCTCCAGCATCGTATCGACATAGCGCAAAGGCTCTTGCAGGTCGGCGTCGAGAATTACCACGGCTTTGCCCGTCGCATGACGCAGCCCAGCCATGATCGCCTGTTCCTTGCCGAAATTGCGCGACAGACGCAGCAGGCGAACCGGCAGGTCCCATTGGCCGGATGTGACCAGTTCCAGCGTTTCGTCGCTGCTGCCGTCATCGACGACAACGATCTCGGAATGCGGCACCAGCCTGTACGCCTTGCGCGACACCCGTGTCAGCGTTTCCTCGATTGTTTCTGCCTCGTTATATGCCGGAATGACAAAGGATAGATCGGGCGCCAATGGCCCTGAATCGAGCATGCGTGGCGTCATGTTTGCCGTTTCGCGAGTGATATCCTGCATGCGGCCCATCATTTCACCTCGTTCGTCGGCTGGGTGACAAACAGGACATGCCGCCCATATTTGCCCAGATTTTCAAGACCCAATGTCGCCGCCTCCGACGCCATGTCCGGAGGCACCGAGAAAGCCACCGGTGCACCGCTGCCGGCCAGTCGCGCGAAGTCTTCGAGATCGATGGCACGCGCTTTGCCCTGGGAATAGAATTCGGCCGAGTAGCTGCGCCCGCCGAGGATATAAAGCGGCGCACCGGGCATCGCTGCGCTAGCGACCGCGACGAGCCCCTTGTCGGATTTCAATCGGATCTTCTGCGGCGCGAAAGCCGCGCCCGAGGTCAGCGCCAGGAAAAAAGCGAAGATTACCGATGTCGCGATGGCAAATCCTGTTCGAGCTGCACGGCTCGGTTGAGCCTCGAACACCTGCGTGAACAGCACCACCAGCAAGACAGCTGCAGCCGGCAAGCCGGGCAGGACATAGGCGGCAAGAATATTTGATGCAGGCGTGAACAGCAGCAAAGGCGACAACGTCCAGAGCAACAGATAAACCAGCCAGCCCGAGCGATCCCGTCGAAACATCGTGACCGTCTTGCCGAAGCGGGTCAGTAGCAAGGTGGCAACCAAGCTCCAAGGCAGGGCAGCCATCTGCCAGAACAGCCAGATCATGCCCTTGGCTTCCCGATGGCCAGACCCGTACAGATCACCCTGCCAGCCGGGGGTTAGGAAACGCTGAACATGCTCTCCGATCAGGAAGTAGCGCAGGAAACCGGGCGTGGCGATTTCGGCGGCGACATACCAAGGCGCGGCCAGCGCTGTCAGTAATACCATGCCGCGCGCCCATGGCAGCAGGCGCAGCAGGTGCCAGTTCCATGTCAGGGCCAGCCACAGCATCAAGGGAATGCCGCTCAGCACAACCGCCACCGGCCCCTTGGCCAGCATACCAATTGCCAGCCCTAGAAAGACGCCATAACCCCAACGACTGTTGCCACCTCCGACCGCCTGCCAGAACCCGACCATGACGAGCGTCGTGCAAAGAACCATCGGCATGTCGGTCATCACGAAACCCGAAGCGCCAAAGAACATCGCCATCGTCGCCAGCACCGCCATGGCAACCAACGCCGTATTGCGCCCGACGGTATCACGCACCCACAGCCAGACGAGAAACAGAACCGCCAGCGCGGTCAGCAGGATCGGCAACCGAGCGGCCACTTCGTTCACGCCGAACAACTGCATCCCCCCTGCCGACAGCCAGGTATGCAGCGGCGGCTTGCCCCAGAACGGCACGCCATAGTCGAATTGCGGTGTCAGCCAGTTCCCGGTTTCAACCATCTTGCGGGCGATTTCGCCGTAACGGGCCTCGGTCGTGTCGGTGAAAGGTACGGCAAACATTGCCCAGAGCCGCAGGAGCCCGAATCCCGTCAGAACTGCCACCAGAAACCGGCGGGTCGGGCCATCCAACTGCATATCACGCAGCGTCGGTCTCACATTTGGGCGGGTTCGGGCCACTGCCGCGTGGAGGGGCACATGGGCCTCATCTATTATTGTCATTTTGTCCTGCTCGATAGGCTGACGGTTCGTGTCAGCCGCCATCTATCAAGAACGATCTGTCAGGGGTGTTGCCGGAACTATACCAATCCGTAATGTCCCGACGTCTTGACCCAAACGCACAGCGGGCTATCCCTGCGGGCAGACAAGATATGGAAAGCAGCAGCCATGCGCGTCCTTGTGGTCGAGGACCATGCCGAAACGGCCGACTACATCGCCTCCAGCCTCCGGGCGCAGGGGCATCTGGTCGATCATTGCGACAATGGCCGCGAAGGTTTCCTGTCGGCGCTGGACAACAGTTATGACGTGATGATCTTTGACCGCATGTTGCCAGGTCTGGATGGGCTGACCCTGATCAAATCCGTGCGCGGCGCAGGAGTCGAGACGCCGATCCTGATCCTTTCGGCGATGGACGGGATCGACGACCGGGTCGAGGGGCTTGAGGCGGGATCGGACGACTATCTCGTCAAGCCATTCTCGTTTCAGGAACTATCAGCGCGGCTGGCGGCGCTGACTCGCAGGCCGCCACTGAAAGCCGAGGAAACCGTCTTACAGGTGGCCGACCTGGAAATGAACCTGATCCGCCGTACGGTCACGCGGGCAGGCATTTCTCTGGACCTGCAACCACGCGAGTTCCGCCTGCTGGAATATCTGATGCGCAATGCCGGCCGGGTACTGACCCGCACGATGCTGCTGGAATCGGTCTGGGATTTCCATTTCGATCCCAAGACCAACGTCGTCGAGACCCATATCAGTCGATTGCGTAACAAAGTGGACAGGCCCTTCGAGATCGAGTTGATCCATACCGTCCGCGGTGCCGGGTATAGCCTGCATGGCTAGGGCCGGCGGCATGTCTCGCTTCCTGCGCTCGACCTCGGCGCGGTTGTCTCTGCGTTTTGCCGCACTTTACGCCATCATCACTGCCCTCGTCTTTGGTCTGACCTACCACTTCGCGGATCGCGAAATCAGCGAATGGGTACTAGACCAACTTGCGGACGATTCAGCCGGTTTTGCCAATCTTTACGAAAGCGAAGGTCTGGACGGGGTTCAGGCAAAGCTTGGCGGATTTGCCGGGTTCAATTTCGAGGATTATCGGATCTATCTGCTTCAGGACGCGGATGGCAACGTTCTGACCGGAAATGTCGATGCCATCGACTGGCAGGGCAGCAGCGGCTACGTCCCGGTCAATGCAATCCAAGCCGAAAAGCCCCGTTATGACGATGTGACAGGCTACCTGCTTCATTCGGCGCAGCTCGGCCCGAACCGGCTGACATTGGGCACAAGCACCTATTTTCTTGAAGAGCTGCGCGAGGTTTTAGGTCGCGGATTCCTTGCAGGTTTTATCCTCTTGCTGCTTACCGGTTTACTGGCCGGGGTCATTGTCGGCCGCAGAACCGAACGGCGGCTGACCCGGATCTCCACGACGCTGAAATCAGTGGCATTGGGGCAATTGGATCGACGCGTCCCCGTCACTGGCAGCGATGGCGATGACCTTGCCCGTATGGCAGATGAAATCAACCGCACCATCGCACAGCTTCAGCAGATGGTCGAAAGCCAGAAACAGATTTCGGCCGATATCGCCCATGACCTTCGCACGCCCATGCAACGCCTGCGACAACGGCTGGATGTGCTTCTGAATGCGCCCGACCTGACTTCCGAGATCAGGGAAGATGCGGAACAAGCCGTGGAGATCGCCGACGATCTGATCGAGACATTCCACGCCCTGCTGCGGATCGGGCAGATCGAATCCGGTCAGCGGTCAGGTCGGTTTACCGCAGCCCCGCTTGCCCCGATCCTCGCCCGGATCGAAGACGCCTACGGCCCCGTCGCCGAAGAAAACGGTCAAACGCTGAGGTTTGACATCGAAGATCAGGACGCGATGGTTCAGGGCGATCAGCAACTCCTGACCCAGATGATCGCAAATCTCGTTGAAAACGCCCTGCGTCACTGTTCATCAGGTACGCGGATCGAGGTAACGCTGTCGAGGGTGGATGACAGCGCCCTGCTTCAGGTTTCCGACAATGGTCCGGGCATCCCCACAGCAGAACGCGACAAGGTTTTCCGCCGTTTCTATCGCCTCGAGAAGAGTCGCACGACCCCGGGCAATGGCTTGGGACTCAGCATGGTATGGGCGATTGCCGAATTGCATGGCGCGGTGTTGACACTGAACGATAATCATCCGGGCCTGCGCGTTCTGGTCTCGTTTCCGCCTATTGCTCGCGAAGATTACGAACCCCGCTGATTTCTATCGTTTTTGGGTTCGCTGTTATGCTACGGCTGCGAATGGCAGGATGCATCCGAACAATGCCGCACTTGATGCGTTGCACCGCCGACCTCCGCACCTCCCCCGACCTTCTTCAGCCCTCGCAACCGCTGTGCTGATTCCGCACCCGCGACGAGCGGTATCAAGGTCACAGATCAATGACTTCCACCGGCCAAGAATTGCTGCGACGAACATGAATGGCTGGTTTGGTGACGCCACATAGTGGCGCCGAGACTATATCGAATGGCAGTAAAGGGCCGGGCGTGCCATGTCGCTCTGCCAGGATGGTCACACGGCCTGCCGCACCGCCGCATGACCGCATCGAGCCCACTTTGACCGATGCTGCGTAAAGGATGTATCGCTGCTTTCGAGGGCGGTAGAAAACCTGCTTGATCGCAGCCGCGATGCGGAGGGAAAGCAGCGCCGAGTTGTCGGAACGCGTGAACCAAAAGGCGATCTAATCGAACGATTCAGCGCTTCACCCCGTCTGCGGCTGCCTCTCAAATACTGCGCGGTGCCCAGAGAATAATACCCGCACCGACAAGGCAAATGACCGCTCCAACTACATCCCATTGATCCGGGCGATGCCCTTCTACGCCCCATAGCCACAGCAGGGACGATACGATGTAAACGCCACCGTAGACTGCATAGGCGCGGCCCGCCTGATCGGCGGGGCTGAGCGCCAGTAGCCAGGCGAAAGCGGCAAGGGACAGCATGCCCGGTGCCAACCAAAACACGCTCTTGTCCAGCCGGAACCAGGCCCAGAAAGCAAAGCATCCGGCAATTTCGGCCAGCGCAGCGGCGAAGTAGATAAGAACCGTCTTCATCGGGCCAGACATACGTTCCGAGGAGGATCGGGTCTATTGCGAAAAATCTTTCAAATTCAGGGAAGCGAGCCCAAATCCGATCCAACACTTGGATAGGCCGCCGTCATCGACTTAAGTTGCTTGGCCGCCAGGCCCAGCTTGATTGCCAGCCCGAAGAAATTGATCAGTTCGCCGTATTCCGGGCCGAACAGGTGCGCGCCGAGGATCTTGCCGTTCGACTTGTCCACGAGGACCTTCGCGGCAGCAGAGGTCTCGCCGATCCGGTAGTTCGAATACCAATCGCCAGTGTCGGTGAACCGAACATCGACATCATACCCGGCGTCCCTTGCCTCACTTTCCAACATACCGACACGCGCCACTTCCGGGACTGTGAAGACGGCTGTAGGAATACCGGCATAATCCGGTGCGGTCTGAGTGTCTTTGAGCATGTTGGAGGCCGCGACCTTCCCTTCGATCACTGCGACTGGCGTCAGCGGCATGCCATCGGTGTCGGCGCAATCTCCGGCGGCAAAGACCGCGCTGTTCGTCGTGCTTTGCAGATGCGGGGCTACAACGATGCCCTTGTCGCTGTAATCAACACCAGCCGCCTCAAGATTCAGATCGGCCAGGGCTGCCACACGGCCCGCGCCATGCACGACCAGATCGGTTTCGATTGTTCGGGTTTCATCGCCCGACTTCACCTCGACAGTGAATGCTCTACTGGCTTCCGAGACCGACACGATTTCGGTTTCGCGCATCAGGTCCACGCCGATACCGCCGCTGCGGTCGATCAGCATTTCGACCAGATCGGGATCGAAGCCGCGTAAGGGCCGGGCGCCACGATCCACGATGATCGGGTTGGCTCCGGCCCGTGCGGCGATATGCGCAAACTCGAAGGACACGAAGCCGCCACCGATAAAAAGAACCCGATTGGGAAGGGCCTCCAGGTTGAGGAAATCCGTGCTGTCGATCACGAGATCGGCCCCTGTGAAGCTCAGCGGCCTGGGCATGGCACCGGCGGCCACGAGGAACCGTTCCGACTGATATGCCGTTCCATCGACCTCCAGCGTGTTGCTTCCCGTGAACCGCGCGGCTCCATGCAGGGTTTCGACGCCGTTGCCCGACAGGCCCTTTTCCATCTTGTCCGGCACGGGATCGGTGAAGCCACGCTTGTGTGCCATCAGATCGGCCCAGTTGATCGACAGATCACCGGGATCGATCCCCTTGCCCTGCATGAGCCGTGCCGCGTCCATGATTTCCGCACCGCGCCGCAGGATTTTCTTTGGATCGCAGCCGCGCAATGCGCAGGTGCCGCCGTAGGGCAGCGCATCGACAATGGCGACACGCCATCCTGCCGCGCCACATTTGTTGGCCGCGGCCACGCCCGCCATGCCCGCCCCGATGACGATCAGGTCGTAGTCTTCATTCATTCTCCGGTCCTTGTCCTGATCTTCATCCGGCGCAGCAGCTCAACTTTGCCACGTCCATATCGAAGGTTTGCGCCGCCAGCTTCAGCCCTTCCACGGTCGTCAGATAGGGGAAGATCGTCTCCCCGAGCGCCTTTGTGGTCATGCCAAACTTCAGCGCCATAACGAGGGTCTGGATCGTATCGGACCCCTCGGGCGCGATGATCTGGCCGCCAAGCAGCCGGTCGGACTTTCTGTCCGCCACCAGCTTGATCAATCCGCGCGTGTCGCGTGCGGCCAGTGCGCGCGGCACCTGATCGAGCGGTACGATGGACGTCTTGACGTCGAGGCCCGCGTCCCGCGCCTGGGCTTCACCGAGACCGACGCCCGCGACCTGCGGGTCGGAAAACACCACCCAGGGCATCGCGGCGTTGTCGTAGCGATGGTCTTCGCCGAGAACCGCATTTTTGGCCGCGAGCTTTGCACCATAGGCCGCCATATAGACGAACTGGTCGCGGTCGGTCACATCGCCTGCGGCATAGATGCCGCGCACCGATGTCTGCATGTCCTCGCCGACGACGATGGACCCACGCGCGTCGGTTTCCACGCCGATTGCGTCCAGGCCCATATCTTTGGTATTGGCCCGCCTGCCAGCGGTCGAAACGAGGTGATCCGCCGTCACTTCGACAGGCTTTCCGTTCTGGATCACGCGCAGTGTCACGCCCGCGTCGTCGCGGCGCACAGTGTCGTAGCTTAACCCGGTCAGAAGAGTGATGCCTTCGGCCTCGAACGCCGCCGCCAATGCCTCCGAGACCTCTGGTTCCGCGCCGGGCAACAGATGCGAACGGGCGACAAGCGTGACCTTCACGCCCATGCGGCTCATCATCTGGGCCAGCTCCGCGCCAATGTAGCCCGCGCCGATGAAGATCAGGCTTT
Source organism: Paracoccus sp. SCSIO 75233 (assembly GCF_027912675.1). NCBI lineage: Bacteria > Pseudomonadati > Pseudomonadota > Alphaproteobacteria > Rhodobacterales > Paracoccaceae > Paracoccus > Paracoccus sp. SCSIO 75233. The sequence continues at coordinate 72,147 of NZ_CP115760.1, forward strand.
TCGGCAGTACTTCGAGTTCCAGAAGACTGGTGCTGTTGAGCGCGCCGATTTCCTCGATGCCGTCGATGGTCGGCAGAACGGGACGCCCGCCCGTGGCGATGATGGTCCTCGGTGCTTTCAGGGTTCGCTCACCGACTGTCACGCCACCTTCGATCAGCCGCGCGGGACCGGCGTCGATGTAATCGACATCCTCATATTCCGGCAGAAGGTCCGCGTATTTCTTCTGGCGCAGGGTCGTGACCAGATCGTCCTTGGACTGAACGAGCGTCTGCCAATCATCCACTTGTGCCCGTCCCGACAGGCCGGGGAACCGCTTGGCAGCCCCCGCACAGTGCACGGCCTCTGCCGCACGGATCATCGCCTTGGAGGGCACGCATCCCACGTTGACGCAAGTTCCGCCGATGGTGCCATGTCCTACGAGGGCGACACGCTTTCCGGCATCCGCGCCGGTAATTGCGGCGGAGAACCCCGCCGATCCGGCCCCAAGAACGATCAGGTCATAGCCGCCCTGTTCATCGTCGGTTTTGTTCAGGTCTTTCATCTCAGCGCGCCTCGCCATGTTCGGGGTCTTTTGGTCTGGCGGCGAGCAGATATATGACCGCGCCGATGGCGATCAGCGGTGTCAACATGCCGAGGAGGCCGAAGACCATGCCGGTGGCGGTGCAACATCCCATCATCATAAGAGCGATCCTTTCTTTTGCGCACGGTTCAGGAGAACCGCGTAGAGTGCTGTGGCGGCGAAAACGCCGATTGTGATCCGTATTGCGAACCTGAATTCGAGAAGAATGATCAGGATCGACAGGGCCACCGCGAGGCCGGTGGCCCAAAGTTTCGGGGCCGGTCCCGGTTTGCCAGCGCGCAGCCAAAGGGCCTGTGCCACCACGGCGAGGCTGAAAAACAGCAGCGGGAACAGGGCGTAATCGAGCCAGCCCGTGAGGGCCGACAATCCGACGCCAGCGACGATGACGACCAGAAGCGGTGTAAAGCAGCAGAGCGCGGCGAAGAGCGCACCGCCAAGCCCCCATTTCAGCAGACGGTCGGAATTTTCAGGTGTGTCAGTCAAGGAGCCGTCTTTCTCTGTGATGGGTCGGGGCCGGAGGCGCGTTTCATTTGCGAACGACGCAGTGCGCGGACGATCAGGTAGGTCAGACCCGCCAAAACCAGCACGGCAATGCCACTCATTCCAGAGAGCCAAGCCCCAACGCCGCCGAACAACGCTGCAAGCACGGCAGTTCCGCCGCCGCAGCAGACGACCACGACCGGAGCTGCTATTCCGAAGGCCAGCAGGCCACCCATCAGATTGTCACGCATTGCAGGAGATTGTCACGCATTGCAGGCGGCTCAGGAGGCTGTGTCGGGCAGCACCTGCGCCGGATAGCCATTGGCCGTCACCGCGCCGATGATGCTTTCGATGGAAGTTTCGGCGTCATCGTAGGTCACGCTGTAAACACCCTGCCCGTATTCGGGGCCGTCCTCGAATGCGGCGATCTCGACCGACGGAACACCGCGCATCGAGCTGGCAACAATGAACGAACAGGACGGGCATGTCAGTTCGCTGACGGCGATCTCGACCTGGCGCTCTTCAGCGAGGGCCGGGGTCGAGAGTGCGACGATGGCCAGGGCGGATAACAGGAGATGCTTCATGGTCATGGTCCTCGTTCAGAATTTCAGGATGAAGGGGGTGATGTAGGGAAAGATCATGGCGACAGCGACAATCGCGGAAGCGGCCCAGAGGGTTGCGCGCATGATGCGGCGGTCGATGGGGCGGGCGCAGGTGCCATCGGCACAGGCCTCGGCATCTACAGGCTTGTAAGCCTTGTAGAAGCCGTATCCCAAAAACGCGGCGCTCAGCGCGAAGGTGTACCATTTGTAGGCATAGAGCGCCCCGAGCTGCGCGATGAACACGCCTGTCACGCCAAAGCTGACCAGCACCAATGGAAGGATGCAGCAAGAAGTCATCGCCAGCGCACCGAGGACGCCGAGGCCGGTCACGCCCCATCCCTTGGTGGTTTCGTCGCCAATTTTCTGCGACTGAGATTGCGGAAGTTCCGCCAAATGTTGTTCCATCGAATCTTCCTTGAACAGATGTTTCCACCGTTCTAGGGTCTGTAGTTGATACAGGCTCAAGGGATTTTTCGGCACAATGAGTAACACAAGCGTGAGATCAATTCGGCGGGGCGATTTGGCCCGCGCAACGGGCTGCAACCTGGAAACCATTCGCTATTACGAGAAAATCGGGATCATGCCGGACCCGCCGCGCAGTACGAAGGGCTACCGAAGCTACGACGATGCCCACGTCAAGCGGCTGAAATTCGTCATGCGGTCCCGCGATCTAGGCTTTTCTCTCGAAGAGGTTCGCGGGCTGCTTGGGCTGGTCGATGACCGATCCCGGACATGCGCCGAGGTGCAGATCATCGCCGAAGATCATCTGACTGACGTTCAGGCCAAGATTGCCGATCTGCAGCGCATCGAGCGCGTCCTGTCGGACACTGTTGCGCGATGCACCGGCGATGCTGCCCCAGAATGCGCGGTGATCGATGCGTTACTCGATGCTTAGTCCACCCTGAAGAAGAGGGGGCAACGGACCTTCGTGAACGGCGCAGCGAAAGCCCGAAAAGTCCGCTGTGCCGTCGCTCAGGCAAGCTGCGGCGATGGTCGGGAGCGAGCCCAGACCAACGTTCCTGCTGCGTCGCGGCGAATATCCGTTTGTAGAAATAGTTTGCTAAACGGCCAACTTTTTGTATAGTTGGCTACATGGAAAACTATCATGTCCGTCGTCAGAACATTTGGCGCAGATTGGGGCGTAGACTAGCGGAGAGCGGGCCTCGTCTGGGATTTGATGTTAGGCTGTGAGCTTGCGGTGCTGCAAGCGCCGATATTCGATGGTTTTTCGTTTGATCCTTTCGCGCTGTTTGATGATGGCCTGTGCCCTGCCGAAGTAGACATCGGCAGGCGTCACGTTGGCCAGGCTCTCGTGGTAACGCTGGTTGTTGTAGTGCTCGACGAAGGCCTCGATCTGGGACTCGAGGTCGCCGGGCAGGAAGTAGTTCTCCAACAGGATGCGGTTCTTCAGGGTCTGGTGCCAGCGCTCGATCTTGCCCTGGGTCTGCGGGTGGCACGGCGCGCCGCGCACATGGCTCATCTTGTTGGACTCGATGTATTCGGCCAGCTCGCCCGCGATGTAGCTGGGGCCATTGTCCGATAGCAGCCTGGGTTTGTGTAGAACGGTGGCGCTGTCGCAGCCCGAGGCGGCGAGCGCGAGGTCCAGCGTGTCGGTCACGTCCTCGGCCCGCATGTTGGTGCATAGCTTCCAGGCGATGATGTAGCGCGAGAAGTCGTCAAGCACCGTCGAGAGGTACATCCAGCCCCACCCGATGATCTTGAAGTAGGTGAAGTCGGTCTGCCACATCTCATTCGGCCGCGTGGTCTTGGTGTGGAACTGATCGGCCGCCTTGATTACCGTATAGGCTGGGCTGGTGATCAGGTCATGGGCCTTGAGCAACCGGTAGACCGTGGCTTCCGACACGAAGTAGTGTTTCTCGTCGGTGAAGCGCACGGCCAGTTCGCGTGGGCTGAGGTCGGTCGCCTCCAACGCCATCTCGACGATCTGGTCCTGGATGTCCTCGCCAATGCGGTTCCACACCCGGTTCGGTGCCGAAGGGCGATCCTCCAGCGCTTCCGGCCCACCTTCCCGGTAGCGGTCATACCAGCGGTAGAAGGTCCGGCGGGCAATGCCGAGCTGGTCCAGCGTCCGCCTGGCCGGCAGGTGCGACTGCTCGACGATACGGATGATCTCCAGCTTCTCGGATGCGGGATACCTCATTCGTCGTCGCCCCCATCCGCGATCATGCTTTTTTTAAGCAAGCGGTTTTCCAGCGTCAGGTCCGCCACGCACTCCTTCAGCGCACGGGCTTCGCGGCGCAAGTCCTGCACGTCACCGGAGGTCGCCGCACGGGCGGTGTCCCCGGCCAGGCGGCGTTTGCCGGCTTCCATGAACTCCTTGGACCAGCTGTAGTACAGACTCTGCGCGATGCCCTCTTTGCGGCACAACTCGGCGATACTGTCGTCACCGCGAAGACCTTCAAGCACGATGCGGATCTTGTCTTCGGCCGAGAAGTGGCGGCGGGTCTGACGCCGGATGTCCTTGACCACCCGATCTGCAGGGGGCTTGGTCGGCGATTTTGAATTGGAGGATTTGGGCTTCATCTTCGTTCCTTCGTCACTACGACGAAGCCCAAATCCTCCTTAAATCACAACCTCAAATCTGTGCCATAGCCGCTGACGGGGGACACTCTACCGGGTCATCACCAGCGAACGGTTCCTGACCAAGCAAGGCCTCGGCAACGAAGTGCCATTTTTCATCTGCCCGTTCCCGGCGGAAGAAGGCGTCACAATGTTTGAGGACCGGCGCGATCTGATCGAGCGGATCGCCCATGCGGGCGTGACAGCGCTCGACCTGAGCCTCTACGAAATCTCCCTTGGGCTTCTCGAGGAGCGCGGCATCCTCGAAGACGTCCTTGCCGCAGAGCCTGAGATGGACAAGTCAGAGCTGCGCGAGCTTTTGCAGGGCGTTCTTGATGTCCATGAACACCTGATCCCAAAGATTGGTGCGGCTATCGCCGCTCAGCCGCATGACGTGATCTTTCTCTCCGGTGTGGGCGAAGTCTATCCGTATATCCGCTCGCACAATGTGCTCAACAACCTCCAGAGCACCGCCAAAGACAAGCCAACAGTCCTGTTCTTTCCCGGCAGCTACACTCACTCCACAGCGACGGGGGGATCCCTCGATCTCTTCGGGTTGCTGCATGACGACAAATATTACCGTGCTTTTAACATTCTGAACTATGAGGTCTGACCGGATGACCACTGCTCTGAGAAACATTTTCGCCAAGCCTGTCGACCGCCCGATTGATGGCGTGATCAAGGCTGACGATGAAGCAAGCCTGCGCATCGAACTCGACGAGTATGTCATCACCGATGAAATCGGCAAACGCCTCGAGACCTTCCTGGATGCCTACAACAACTATGACACCGCCAACGGGGTCTGGATTTCTGGCTTCTTTGGCTCGGGCAAGTCGCACCTGCTCAAGATGCTGGCCCTACTTATGGAAAATCGGGAAGTCGATGGCACGCGGGCTTTTGACATTTTCGAGGAAAAGCTGACCGGTCAGCCAATGCTCTTGGGCGCGTTGCGCAAAGCCGTCTCCGTGCCGTCAAAGTCGATCCTCTTCAACATCGACCAAAAGGCTGACGTCATCTCGAAGACCGATGTGGATGCGCTGCTTTCCGTGTTCCAGAAGGTCTTTGACGAGGCCTGCGGCTACTACGGCAAGCTGCCTCATATCGCGCAGTTTGAGCGCGACCTCGATGATCGCGGCCAGCTGGCAGCGTTTAAGGATGCCTATGCGGCCGCCGCCGGCAAGCCTTGGGAGCGCGGCCGTGAACAGGCAGCGCTCGAGCGCAAAAACATCGCCACCGCGTTCGCATCCGTGACAGGCGGCGATCCGGCAGATGCCGCAGACATTCTTGGCCAGTACCGCGCCGACACCCGCGTTTCGATCGAGGACTTTGCCAACAAAGTGAAGGCTTGGATTGATAAGCAGGCACCAAAGTTCCGCCTGAATTTCTTCGTCGATGAGGTGGGCCAGTACATCGCTGAAAACGTCAAGCTGATGACGAACCTGCAGACGATCGCCGAAAGCCTGAACACGAAGTGCAAAGGCCAAGCCTGGGTCATCGTGACCTCGCAGCAGGACATGGAAGCCATTATCGGGGATGGGAAAGCGTTTCAGTCGCAGGACTTCTCGAAGATCATGGCGCGCTTCGGCGTGAAGATGCCGCTGAACTCGGCCGACGTGGCTGAAGTTATCCAGCGCCGCCTTCTATCCAAGACCGACGAGGGCCAGGTGCGTCTCGGCAACCTGCACGATCGTGAAGAGAACAACCTCAAGACCCTGTTTGATTTCACGGACGGGTCGATCAAGCTGAAGAACTTTGATGGGCGCGCCCATTTCGTCTCGAGCTACCCGTTCCCGCCTTATCAATACATGCTGTTCCAGATGGCGATCACGTCGCTCTCGCAGCACAACGCCTTCGAGGGCAAGCACAGCTCGGTCGGCGAACGCTCGATGCTGGGCGTGTTCCAAGAGGTCGCCAAGAAGATGGCAGACCAGCCCGTAGGCGGTCTTGCCACCTTTGATCTCATGTTCGAGGGCATCCGCACGGCGTTGAAATCCGCCGTACAGCAGTCGATTCAGATTGCCGAGAAGGAAATCCAGGACATTGACCCCTTCGCGGTCCGTGTTCTGAAAGCGCTCTTCCTCGTGAAATACGTCAAGGAGTTCAAGCCCACGGTCCGCAACATCAGCGTGCTGTTGCTCTCCGAGTTCGACACTGACCAGGTCAAGCAGCGCCGTAAGATCGAGGAGGCGCTGTCTTTCCTTGAGCGCAACACGCTCATTCAGCGCAACGGCGAGGTTTACGAATTCCTGACGAACGAAGAGAAGGACGTCGAGGCGGAGATCAAGGCTCTCGATGTCGACCCATCAGAGCTTTCCAAGGAAATGGAGACGCTGGCGTTCGACACGATCCTGCGTCACCGCAAGATCAAGCACCTGACCACCGGCAACGAATACAGCTTCAGCCGGAAGCTCGATGACCACCTGCTGGGTCGGGAGTACGAGCTCTCCATCAACGTGATCAGCCCGTTCAATGATGATGTTGCATCACCTGAAGCCGTGCGCATGCGGAACATGAGCCGGGAAGAACTGGCGGTGGTGCTGCAGCCCGATGTGCGGTTCATCCGCGATCTGACGCTCTTCAAGCAGACGGACAAGTTCATCCGCCAGGCCCGCGCGGGTTCCCAGCAGCCAGGCCGTGATCGTATCGTGGCCGAGAAGGGGGATCAGAACAGCCGCCGCTACAAGGACCTTGAACTGCGCCTACGCAAGCTGATGGCCGAGGCGCGGATGTTCGTGCGGGGCGATGAGCTCGACATCGGGGGCGAGGAGCCCCAGGACCGGATCGTGAAGGGCTTCCAGGGCCTTGTCGACAAGGTCTATGTTAACCTGCCAATGCTGCGGGGTGTGACCTATGCTGAGGCCGATATCCTGAAAGCGGCAACGCCCGAAAGTGGGCTCTTCGGCAATAACGGCGAAGGGCTGACCGAGGCTGAGCAGGATGTGCTGAACTATGTTCAGTCGCAGGCTCGCAATGGCGTAAAGGTCTCGGTGAAATACCTCACCGAACGTTTTGGTGGCAAACCCTATGGGTGGCCGACGACGGCTATCCTCTGCCTGGCTGCCAGCCTGTCAGGCAAGGGCAAGCTTGAAGCCCGATCCGACGGCACGGTGCTCGAGCGCGCAGACCTCGCCAAGGCGCTCAACAACAGCCATGCCCTTGCCAATATTCTGCTTACCCCGCAGACCGAGTTCACCTCTGCCCAGATCCGGAAGGCGAAAGAGCTCTACAAGGAGCTGTTTGATTTGCCATCGGATGGGACTGACGCGCGGACGATCGGCGCGGAATGGCTGGAGAGCACGCGGACGCTGTCAGAAGATCTGGGTAAGATGCTGGCGCAAAAAGCGCAGTACCCGTTTGTCGTGGCACTCGAGCCCTTAGCCACGAAAATTGCTGCGATGGTGGGTAAGCCCGCCACTTGGTATATCACCGAGCCTGCGGCGCAGGAGGATGATCTTCTCGACGCCAAGGAAGAGGTGCTCGACAAAATCCGCAGCTTTATGGGCGGCGCCCAGCGCGAAATCTATGACGATGCGCGCGAATTTCTGCGTGATCAGGAAGCGAATATTTCCTATGTGGATGCGGCCGCGGGCGATGCGCTGGCCCGCGTCTTGGCCGATCCTGCTTGCTATAAGGGCACGGCCATCCAGTCCCTGAAATCCGATCTCTATGGGTTGAAAGATCGCGTTGAGTTGACCGTGCTCGAAGAACGCAAAGCTGTCGTTGCGGCCGTTGAGGACTGCGCGGCGAAGGTCACGCAGACGCCAGAGTTCCAGGCGCTGTCGGCAGATGATCAAGCTCACATCAAGCGCAACATCGACAGCCACAAATCCGGGCTCGAGAGCGTCAAAATGATCCCGATCCTGCGCGATCGGGCGAATGGAGCGAGGCTCGACCTGTTACCGCGGATTTTGGCGGAGGTTGAGCGTCTCAGCCGGCCTGCGGCGCCGACGCAACCGAGCCCAGGGATGGGGGAGACCCCGGCGCCCGCTCCGCAGCCGACCTATGTCAACGCTTCCGAAATCAAGGTTGGTTTCGCCAAGCCCTACCTGACCGAAGAGGCTGACGTCGAACACTACGTCCAAGAAATGAAAAAGACCCTGCTGGAACAGATCCGCGCGGGCAAGAAGGTGATTGTCTGATGGACACGAACGCGCTGAAGAAGTTTGCCCAAGCTGCCCGTAATCTGCTGATCGACCAGGTTCGCTCTAAGCTTGATCTTGTGCTCGATCCTGCCTCGCCAGCGCGGCGGGAACACCCTCAGGCGATGAAAGAGCTCGATGCCGCGATCGCGCGGGATGGGAGGGCGCAGGTGATCGAGCAGGTGGCCTATACCTGGTTCAACCGCTTCACAGCGCTCCGTTTCATGGATGCGAATGGCTATACGACAGTCGGGGTTGTTTCACCGGCTGAGGGTCAGACAAGGCCCGAGATTTTGGCTGAAGCGATGGCGGGGAACCTGCCCGAGGGTGCGCCGGGCAGCATCGCGGCGCTGCTCGATGGCCGCACGCCGTCTTCTGATCCCCAGGGGGAAGCCTATCGTCAGTTGCTGGTCCATACCTGTAACCAGTGGCATGGCCCCATGCCGTTCCTGTTCGAGGAATTGGACGACTACACTGAACTGCTGATGCCCGAGGATCTGCTGTCGCAATCCTCGATCCTTGCTGAGCTGCGCAAAGTCATGACGGAGGGCGCCTGCCAGGATGTCGAGATCATCGGCTGGCTCTACCAGTTCTACATCTCCGAGAAGAAGGATCAGGTCTTCGCGGGCCTCAAGAAGAACCAGAAGATCACGGCCGAGAACATCCCCGCCGCGACGCAGCTCTTCACCCCGCACTGGATCGTCCGCTACCTGGTCGAGAACTCTCTGGGGCGGCTGTGGCTCTTGAACAGGCCGGGGTCGAAGCTGGCCGAGCGGATGGACTACTACATCGCGCCGGAAGAGCCGGAGACCGACTTCCTGAGGATCGGCAAGCCGGAGGAGATCAAGGTCTGCGATCCCGCCTGCGGGTCGGGGCACATGCTGACCTATGCCTTCGACCTGCTCTACGCGATCTACGAGGAAGAGGGATACGATCCGGCCGAGATCCCTGCGCTGATCCTGACGCACAACCTGACCGGGGTCGAGATCGACTGTCCCCCGTCAGCGGCTATGGCACAGATTTGAGGTTGTGATTTAAGGAGGATTTGGGCTTCGTCGTAGTGACGAAGGAACGAAGATGAAGCCCAAATCCTCCAATTCAAAATCGCCGACCAAGCCCCCTGCAGATCGGGTGGTCAAGGACATCCGGCGTCAGACCCGCCGCCACTTCTCGGCCGAAGACAAGATCCGCATCGTGCTTGAAGGTCTTCGCGGTGACGACAGTATCGCCGAGTTGTGCCGCAAAGAGGGCATCGCGCAGAGTCTGTACTACAGCTGGTCCAAGGAGTTCATGGAAGCCGGCAAACGCCGCCTGGCCGGGACACCGCCCGTGCGGCGACCTCCGGTGACGTGCAGGACTTGCGCCGCGAAGCCCGTGCGCTGAAGGAGTGCGTGGCGGACCTGACGCTGGAAAACCGCTTGCTTAAAAAAGCATGATCGCGGATGGGGGCGACGACGAATGAGGTATCCCGCATCCGAGAAGCTGGAGATCATCCGTATCGTCGAGCAGTCGCACCTGCCGGCCAGGCGGACGCTGGACCAGCTCGGCATTGCCCGCCGGACCTTCTACCGCTGGTATGACCGCTACCGGGAAGGTGGGCCGGAAGCGCTGGAGGATCGCCCTTCGGCACCGAACCGGGTGTGGAACCGCATTGGCGAGGACATCCAGGACCAGATCGTCGAGATGGCGTTGGAGGCGACCGACCTCAGCCCACGCGAACTGGCCGTGCGCTTCACCGACGAGAAACACTACTTCGTGTCGGAAGCCACGGTCTACCGGTTGCTCAAGGCCCATGACCTGATCACCAGCCCAGCCTATACGGTAATCAAGGCGGCCGATCAGTTCCACACCAAGACCACGCGGCCGAATGAGATGTGGCAGACCGACTTCACCTACTTCAAGATCATCGGGTGGGGCTGGATGTACCTCTCGACGGTGCTTGACGACTTCTCGCGCTACATCATCGCCTGGAAGCTATGCACCAACATGCGGGCCGAGGACGTGACCGACACGCTGGACCTCGCGCTCGCCGCCTCGGGCTGCGACAGCGCCACCGTTCTACACAAACCCAGGCTGCTATCGGACAATGGCCCCAGCTACATCGCGGGCGAGCTGGCCGAATACATCGAGTCCAACAAGATGAGCCATGTGCGCGGCGCGCCGTGCCACCCGCAGACCCAGGGCAAGATCGAGCGCTGGCACCAGACCCTGAAGAACCGCATCCTGTTGGAGAACTACTTCCTGCCCGGCGACCTCGAGTCCCAGATCGAGGCCTTCGTCGAGCACTACAACAACCAGCGTTACCACGAGAGCCTGGCCAACGTGACGCCTGCCGATGTCTACTTCGGCAGGGCACAGGCCATCATCAAACAGCGCGAAAGGATCAAACGAAAAACCATCGAATATCGGCGCTTGCAGCACCGCAAGCTCACAGCCTAACATCAAATCCCAGACGAGGCCCGCTCTCCGCTAGTCTACGCCCCAATCTGCGCCAAATGTTCTGACGACGGACAGCGCAACTATCCTGAAACTGGAAAATTCAGGAGGTATAGTTGTGAGTTCGAAGAAGCACTGGTCGCCCGGGAGCGATGTTGCCGTTCAAAGCGTTGAGCGAAGTGAAAGAGGCGGGTGGATTGTATCTGGCGTCTTGGCTCCCAACGGCATTTGCCCAGACTGTGGATTGCATTCACGCCGACGTCACGGCTGGCGGCGTCGGCGGCTGCAGGATTATCCCGCGCATGGAGACGAGGTAACGGTTGATCTCGCAATTTGCCGTTGGCGATGTCAGGCACCCGCTTGCCCACGCCGGACATTCTCAGACCAAATCGCCTCGATTGCGCGTCCATTTGCACGTCGTACTTCGCGTGTCGGGGAGATTGTCACCCATCTTGGGCATGCGACCGGCGGACGGCCAGCCGAGCGGTTGTTGCATCGTTTGGGCCTTGGAGTCAGCGATGACACGGTGCTTAGGCAGCTGAAGAACCGTGCCCAAGACAGTGGCGAGTCGCCGACAGTCATCGGGATCGACGACTGGAGTTGGCGGAAATCGCAAACCTACGGCACGATCATTGTGGATCTGGAGCGTCGCGTGGTGATCGACATTCTTGAGGATCGAGATGTCGTCAGCTGCACCAACTGGCTGAAGCGACACCCCGAGGTGGAAGTGATCAGCAGAGATCGCTGCGGTCTCTACGCCCAGGCAGCACGGCAAGGGGCACCGCAGGCGAAGCAGGTCGCTGACCGGTTCCATATCGTACAAAACCTGCGGCAGGCCATCGAGGAGCAAATGAACCTTCACGGCCGTGCGACCGGCAGGGCGCTGCTGTCCGACGCCGACAACATCACCGCAGCCGGCAGCCTTCTGAAGTCACGCCTGGCGCATAGGACGTCTCGGGAAGAGATTTTCGCCACCATTCATGCGCTCCGAAATCAGGGGCTTTCATGCAGCGAGATCGGGCGGCGAACAGGGTTCCCGCGTCGCAGCATCGCGAAATGGCTGCAGTTCGAGACACCACCGGACCGCAGGCGGGCCGCTTTGAAGCCGACATCGCCGTGGTACTTTGAAGAGTTCCTGAGCCAAAGCTGGAAGGAGGGCATTCGAACTGGCAGCGCCCTGTTCCGTCTGATCCGAGAGCGCGGTTACGAGGGGAGTCAGTCGCATTTGCAGCGTCTGTTGGCGGGCTGGCGAAAAGCAGAACAGCAAGGGAGCGACTCCAAGGTAGAGCACGAAATCCTTAAGCCAGTCCGGGACCCGGAAACGGGGCACGCGATTTCCCCGGTCATCGCAGCCGCGCTGTGCATCAAACCCCGCGGAAAGCTCACCCCGGATCAAGCGCGGAAAGTCGACGCGCTCAAGGCCGGTTCTCCCGCCTTCGCAACGATGCGAAGTCTCGCCATGCGGTTCAACGGTATCCTGCGCGGCCGCCAAGCAGACCCGCTCCCAGCATGGATCGACAACGCGATCGAAACCGATCTGGCGCCCATCGTGCGCTTTGCCCGCACATTGAACCGGGACTTCGATGCAGTCAAAAACGCCATCGAGATGCCATGGAGCAACGGCCAAGCAGAAGGTCAGATCAATCGCCTGAAGACGCTCAAGCGCGCCATGTACGGCCGAGCCGGTCCAGAATTGTTGCGGGCGAGAATGCTACCGTTCCGCCACACAGATTGAGGCAGAGCCGATTAAAGGGCAACGCGACATTTCTGATCAACTATTTGATCCTCGGCCGTTGTGCAAACCGTTCTCGCGCAGGGCATTTCAACGGGGATGCCGTGCGATTGTGGGTCGGCGAGAGTAAGCTGACCGGCATCCATCCCGATGCCGACGACAATCGTTTTCGGGGCGGGATCGCCGATGACCCAGGTACTCGTCTCGTCGAGGTCAGTCTGACAGCAAGCCGTTTGCTTGTGCAGCTTTACCGAGCAAGTATCAGGCCGGACGAATGAACATGCGGTCATCCACATGCGCGGCGGCATCGTCGGAGCGGATGGCGCGGTAGCAATGCCACGTCGCGTGTCCCAGCAGCGGAAACACCAGGATCAGCCCCAGTCCGACCGTAAGCAGGCAAAGGACGAACAGCGCCACCACGATGGCGCCCCAGGCGATCATCACCGCAAGGTTGTTCCAGACCATCGCCATGCTGATCCCGAGCGCCGAGAGCGCATCGGTCCGTTCCGTCAGCAGCATTGGAAAGGCGAAGACGCTGATGGCGAAAGAGAAGGCGGCGAAAAGCGCGCCGACGGCAGAGCCGACCAGCAACAGGGCCCAGCCCGCCGGCGTCAGCAGAAGCATCGGAACGATTTCCTCGGTGCCCGGAAAGGCCACCATGCCGAAGAACAGCGCATAGATCAGCACCGCCGCGCGCATCCACAGCAGGAAAAGCCCAAGAAGCATGACCCCCATGAAGACACCGGCACGACCGGACCGAAGCCGCACGAATAGCATCGGCGCAAGGGTGATCGGTTCGCCTGCCTCCAGTCGGCGGCTTTTCTCGTAAAGCCCGCCGGCGATCAGCGGCCCGACCACCATGAAACCCGCGAGCGCCGGGAACAGGGCATAGTCGAATTCCAGGTGGAACAGGAACCACACCACGACGACTGAGACGAGGAAAACGCCGAGGCCGTAGACCAGACTCGAAAGCGGGTGGGTCCAGAGATCGCGCCACCCGGCCTGCAGCCATGTCAAGGCGGTGTGCCACGGTAGATCGCGGGCGTGTGGGCTCGGGCGCGCCAAGGGTGGGACCACCTTCGGAATGACGCCCCCGGCGTGCGGATTGTCGGGCGGCGGCGGGGCGTTGTTCTGGCTCAGCATGACGGTTTCGCCGGGCGGTAGGTGTCGGCGCCTTCCTTGGCGGTTTCAACGCAGCTCGGTTGCGACGACAGCGAGACCGAGACGAGATGGATATTGGCGGCCGCGAAGACGGCCACCACCAGCAATGCGGCGGAGATCGCCAGAACACGGGGCCGCTCAATGGTCATTCTGGGCCTCCATCGGCCAGCGAGGTGATGTAAATGGCAAGCATCTTGCGCTGCACCTCGGTCAGGCGGTTTTCCCATGCGGGCATCCAGCCCTGTCGGCCGCCATAGATCGTCTCGAACAGCGCCTGATCGGTGCCACCATAGATCCAGTGAGTGTCCGTGAGATTCGGGGCACCAAGGTCCTGCATGCCCGTGCCATCCGCGCCGTGGCAGCTGGAACAATTGTCGGCGAAGAGCGCGGCGCCTACCTCCAGCCGCTCGGGCGAGGCGCCGCTGTCGAGGCCCGCCAGCGACTGCACGTAGTCCGCTACGATGCGGATCTGGTCCCGGTCGAGCATGCCATCACGGCCGAACGCCAGCATCTCGGCATAGCGCGTGTCGGGATGAGGTGCATTGATGCCGACACGCAGGGTTTCGAGGATCGTTTCGTCGTCGCCGCCCCAGAGCCAGGCGTCATCGACCAGAGAGGGATAGCCGGGGCCGCCTTCGGCGCGGCTTCCGTGGCAGGCCGCGCAATTGTCACCGAAGAGTGCGGGTGCTGTCCGGTCGACGTGGGCCATGAGCAGGGTGTCGTCACGGATTTTGTCCAGCGGGAGCGCGGCGATTTGATCCGCCCAGACGCCACGGGCGGCATCCGCGGCGGCTACGCGCTCTTCCACCTGTTCTTGTTGGTCAATGCCGAGTAGCCCGCGGGTATAGGTGTTCACCAGTGGCCAGGCCGGCATGAGCACCCAGTAGACCAACGCCCAGATATGCGTGACGATGATGAAGAACCACACCGCCCGCGGCACGCGCGTGTTCAGCTCTGTGATGCCATTCCATTCGTGGCCCGTGGTCTGGTGACCGGTGAGGGGATCGCGTTCCTTTACCGACATGGTCCGTCCTCGTCATCCAGAATACTGTTCGCGGCCTTGTCGAAGCGTTTGCCCAGCGACGGCCAATAGGCGTAGATGGTGATCCCCACCGACAGGGCGATGAGGTAGAACAGCCCGAAGGACTTCGCGACTGTCGAGGTCAGGTCGTGCGTGAGGTCCATCCTGTCAGTCCTCCTCGAGTGGCCGGTTTTCAAAGGCGGCGTCGGTGAGCCCGCCGAGGATCTGGAGGTAGGCCACCAGGGCATCCATTTCCGTGACGCGGTCCTGGCGCCCGTCGAAATGGCGGATGCCGGTCGCGTCCCCGTAGCGTTCGCTGACCCCGTCGGCTGCGTCGGTATCGGGCCTGGCCTGGCCACGCGCGTCGGCTTCGGCATTGGCGATCTGCTCGTCGCTGTAAGGCACGCCCACCGCTCGTAGCGCCGCAAGGCGGTCCGGCATGTCGTCTGTCTCAAGCGTGGCGTCCAGAAGGAAAGCATATTGCGGCATCACCGATTCCGGCACTACGGCGCGGGGATCGACGAGATGACGCACGTGCCAGTCATCGGAATACTTGTTGCCCAGCCGGGCAAGATCCGGCCCGGTCCGCTTGGACCCCCAAAGCATCGGGTGGTCGTATTTCGATTCCACTGCCAGCGAATAGGGTCCGTAGCGATCCACCTCGTCCTGCAGGGTCCGGATCATCTGGCTGTGGCAGGCATAGCATCCCTCGCGAATGTAGATGTCGCGTCCGGCCTGTTCGAGCGGCGTATAAAGCCGCATGTCCGGCGCGGCCTCGACCGTTTCGTCAATGGTGAAGAGCGGCGCGATTTCCACGAAACCGCCCACTCCGGCGGCGACGATGATCCCGAGGGTCAGAGCCATCGAGTGCCGCTCGGTGCGATAGTGGGTCCGGGCGTGGAATTCGAACAGGCGGGCAAAGGGGGAGAGGATCTTGCGAAACATCAGGTCACTCCGCTGCCGGAACGGCAGGTTCGGCGGCTTCGGACGAGGTGGGGTAGTCGCGTTCCGGGCGTTTTTCGGGGGCGTGCCGGATCGTCATGTAGACGTTGTAGGCCGCCAGGATCGCCCCGGTCAGGAACAGCGCCCCGCCGCAGGCCCGCGCGACGTAATAAGGGTGCATCGCGACCAGCGTGTCGGTGAAGGAATAGGCCAGCGTGCCGCTGTCGGTGTAGGTGCGCCACATCAGCCCCTGGATGATGCCGCTGTTCCACATTGCGAAGACGTAGATCACCGTGCCCGCCAGCGCGAGCCAGAAGTGCCATTCCACCAGCTTCCAGGAATACATCGTTTCGCGCTTCCACAGCAGCGGAACAACGGAGTAGATCGAGCCGAAGGTGATCAGCGCCACCCAGCCCATCGCGCCCGCATGGACGTGGCCTACCGTCCAGTCGGTGTAATGTGACAGCGAATTGACCGCGCGCACCGCCATGAACGAGCCTTCGAAGGTCGACAGCCCGTAGAACACCGCCGCCACCATCATGAAGCGCAGCGTGGCATCGTCGCGCACCTTGTGCCACGCGCCGTTCAGCGTCATCAGCGCGTTACCCGCACTGGCCCAGGAGGGCACCAGCAGCATGACCGAGAAGGTCATGCCTAGCGTCTGCACCCATTGCGGCAGGGCAGTATAGTGCAGATGGTGCGAGCCGGCCCAGATGTAGAAGAACACGATGCCCCAGAACGACAGGATCGACAGGCGGTAGGAATAGATCGGTCGCTCTGCCCGCTTGGGCAGGAAGTAATAGAGCATGCCGAGGAACCCGGCCGTCAGGAAGAAGGCGACCGCGTTGTGGCCATACCACCATTGCGTCATCGCGTCCTGGACGCCCGCGAAGGCCGAGTAGCTCTTTGCTCCTGTCAGGCTGGCTGGGACGGCGAGGTTGTTGACGATATGCAGGATTGCCACAACCAGGATGAAGGCGAGGTAATACCAGTTGGCGACGTAGATATGCGGCTCGTTCCGGCGCGCCAGCGTGCGGATGTAAAGCACAAAATAGACCACCCAGACGATGACAAGCCAGATATCGGCATACCATTCCGGCTCGGCGTATTCTTTCGACTGGGTAACACCCATCAGGTAGCCCGACGCGGCGATGATGCAGAAAAGGTTGAAACCCAGCAGCACGAACCACGGCGAGACATGCCCTGCCAGACGCGCCCGGCTGGTGCGTTGCATGACGTGATAGGACGTCGCGATGAGGGCGTTGCCCCCGAAACCGAAGATCACCCCCGATGTATGAACGGGGCGAATGCGGCCGAAGCTTGACCATGCCGCGTCAAAGCGCAGGTCGGGCCAGGCAAGTTGCGCCGCGACCCAGACACCCATGCCCATACCGACGACGGCCCAAAGCAGGGCGATCACCAGCCCGGCCTTGGTCGGGTCATCATAGTAGGTGACCGTGCGATCCTCGTTCGGTTCGGGCTCGCCTATCGCACGCAGGACGAAACAAGTCGTGATACCGGCTGCAATCAGCACGATCGCGCCGTGGCTTCCCATCGGATCGCCACGCCCCGCTGCGGCCATCACCAGCCCGATTATCGCCATGACGACACAAATCATCAATGCGATCTGGCGTTCGCCCCCTGTCAACCGTTCAATCATCTGGCTACCTCCCGGTCGCTTCTATGTCTTGGCGGCCGCGGACGGTCCTCCGCCTGAAGTATCCGGCGGGCATCGCCTTCCAGATCGTCGAACTGATTGGCTTTCATTGCCCAGAAAAATGCTCCGAGGCCGATTGCGCCCATCACCAGCGTGATCGGGATCAGTAACACTATGATGCTCATGTCTGTCCCACCATGGGCGTTTGTCGGGCTGATGCGAGTTGGGCCTGAGCCTCGGCGCAAATGTCGTTCAGGCGCTGCGCGGCAGGGATGACCGCATTGATCGCACTCGCGCCGGTGCCGCAATAGAGCGGCATCTGTTCCAACGCGCCGGTCGTGGTGCGCAGGGGCGAGTCCGTGCTCTGACGCAGTCGAGGGATGGGGCCGTCATGGGCAATCACCTCGTGTGAAATCCGCTGGGGGTCATGTCCCATCAGGGCTGGGCCGAAGGCCTCGGTGACACTATTGCGAAGAACGCGCACCGCCGCCCCCTTGGGCCAGTTCAGCACGAAGCCGTCGGTCAGGACGGTATCCTCCCCCCGGGCGCCCACGATCCGTTGCTTGTGATAATCATGGGCGAAGGATTCAGCGGTGGCCAGAAAGGCGGTGCCGCATTGGACGCCCTGCGCCCCGAGCGACAGCGCCGTGGCCAGCGCCTTGCCGGTGCCGATGCTGCCCGAGGCGACAACCGGAAGAGCCGTGGTGTCCAGCACGGCCCGAAGCAGGTCGAATGTCGGGGTGCGCCCGTGGACGTGACCGCCGGCATCTTGCCCCTGTGCGATCAGCACATCCGCACCGGCAGCTTCGGCATCCCGTGCGGCGCGCAGGGTGCCCACCTGGTGCAGCAGAAATGCGCCCGCCGTCTTCACACGGGTAACGGCCTCGGGCACGACGTCCCAGAAGAACGAGAAGACCGCCACCTTCATCGCGAGACAGGTTTCGATCTGTAGGTGCAGCAAGTCGGGGTCGGTGGCTGCCGGGATGATGTTGACGGCAAACGGGCGGTCCGACAACCTGCGATAAGCTTCGATTTCCGAGATGATGAGTGACGGCGCCTCGCGCACCATCCCCAGCGTCGGGAAACCGCCCGCATTGGCAACCGCAGCGGCAAGTTCGGCGCGCGCGACGCCTCCCATACCGGCCAGGATGACGGGATATTCACATCCCAGAAGGTCGCATAAAGCTGTGCGAAGGGTCCCCGGATCGGCCATCATGCGGCATCCCCCTTGAGGCGCTGCTTCAGATAGTCCCGCAGCACCACCGCCTGGTTGTGCTCTCGGTCCTTCGCGGCAAAGAGAAGGGTGACGGGGCCGGCTCGGCACCATGCGAGGCAGCGTTCGACCGCGTCCGTGTTGTCCGCCAATTCGTGCAGATAGCGGTTGCGGAACTCGCCCCATCTATCCGGGTCGTGGCCGAACCATTTCCTGAGTTCGGTGGTCGGCGCGATGTCCTTGATCCAGTCGTCGTGTCCAAGATCGGCCTTCGAAATACCTCGCGGCCAGATCCGATCCACCAGCAACCTCGCGCGGTCCGTGGTGGACGCTTTGTCGCGAACGCGGGCGATGTCGATATCGGATTGATTGGCCATGTGATCCTCAAGCCAGTTTCGGGATGCCGGGGCCTCGCGCATCCTCGACCGCGAAGCTGAGTGACCGGGCAATGCGTTCGGCCCGCTCGATCACATGGGCGGCGCCTGCGGGTGTGCAGATTTCGCTTGCGCTCTCGAGAAAGAGTGTGAGCCACCGCTCGAAATGGTCCCAGTCGATCGGCAGGCTGATATGCTTGGGCACCGGGGGCGCCGTGATAGCGGCCTGTCATAAGCGCGACAGAGGACCAGAAAGCAGTCATCCGCTCTAGATGCGGTGGCCAGTCTTTGATGCGCGCCGCGAAGATGGGGCCAAGCACGGTGTCCTTGCGGATCTTGCCGTAGAAGGCATGGACCAACTCGCGCAGGACCACTTCATCAAGCCCGGTCCGTGCCTCCAGATCTGCCGTGATCTGCGGTCGCGCAGAGGGGGTGCGCGACGAGGAAACCTGGATAGATGACATCAGTGCGGCACCTTGTTCGCAGTTGCATTGACGGGGCACGTATCTAAATTGGTATTATAGATGCCGATTGAAGTCGAGTGCAATCGGGCGAAACCGCGCAGAGCCCGACTGGCGGCGATCGGCGCGGGACCTGGGAATGGGAGGCGGTGCGATGAGCGAAGTGTCCAAAACCGACAGCGGGTTCGTTGTGGAAGCAGCCGCCATCGCGCGAGCCTTCAGGATCACGGAAGAGCAGGTCCGCGACGAGATGCGGACTGGACTCATCAGCAGCCGCTCCGAGAGAGGGTCGGGCAAAGACAAAGGACGCTGGCGCATCACTTTCTATCGTGCCGACCGCGCGTTCCGCCTGGTTGCCAACGCAGAAGGAGAGGTGCTGTCGCGGGGAAGCTTTCCCGTCACCCCCCGAGCGCGAGCAGTGCGCCGGGATCGGCACTTGTCGGGTGGCGAGGAACGCTAGATCCACGATCAGGCACCAAATCAAGTTCCGCTTTCTTCTGCTGACCACCCTTGGCCCCAAGCGGTGCGCGGCCGTGTCACACGCAGCATCCCCCCCCCCCGACATATCGAGAAAATTTCTGCGATGTCTGTCAGCCTGGAAGGACATGGCCATGCCTGAGCATACGGGGTCATCGATACCGCGCCACCGAAGGCTCGAAGCAGGTGGAAGATCGACGCGAGGAAAACGCACCGCATTTACAAGAAGTTGGGCATGAAATTCAGGAACAAGACGCCGAAGCGTCGGGTGAAGGTGAAGGTGAAGTGCAGGAAGGACCGTGCGGAAGCCGTCGGGCCGAACGATGTCTGGCCCATGGACTTCGTGCACGATCCGCTCGCGACGGGCCGGAAGATCAGGGTTCTGACCCTGGTCGATAGCCGATGTCGCGCTGCACATGACAAAGATCTGTCCGAAGCGTTGATCGACGGCGGCAATGGTATTTCCGATGGCATTGCCGAGATTGAAAAGCTTTGCAACGAGCATGGCATCAAGCCGAACGGCGAGCATTGCAAGGGTATGGAAGGGCTGGTCAAGGAGGCGCGCGCTCACGGTCTGTCTGACGAAATAACGGATGCCGAGGTCCGAGACGCGGCCGTTCTGCAGAAATGCCTTGACCAAACATATGACGGTGACCGCCGAATGACCAAGATCGCTACGAGTGGTGGGGTCAACAAGGAAGCCTCGGTCTGAGGTCAGATGTCGTTCTTGGGCAGCGGGCACGCAAGGCTTAGCGTGCCCGTTCTGTCCGACCTTCTCGATCATAGCCCGTTTGACGACGAAACCGATGCCGTGACAGCCTGCGGTATTTGAGACGAGCGCAATGCCACGAAGCAGCTGCCGCTTGCAGTGCCGTTTCTGTCATTCCTTCCCGCAGGAACAGAAGGCTTGCGACGCCCGGGCAATCGCGCGCGACGAAGCCGAGCTGCGGGTGCGCATCGCCGTTATCAACAGCTACATTGCCCCCGGCATTCCTGTCACCGTGCCCGCAGAATAAGTCCGTTCGGGAAAAGGGACCCGCGCTTGGACCCCGATTCATGCGACAGCGCCCTGACAGGATATCCGGGTTCGTCACATATTCATCGGCACGACTGGCTGCACATCTTGTGCAGCCGCGAATTTTACTGTCGGGCTTGAATTTTCCGGCTATCGCTTCCGGTCAAGATCAGCGCGCCGTCTGGACTGATTTCGAACGCGACTTGTCCCTGCAGGATGGTCAAAAGCCGGTGTTCCTGTTCCATAAGCGCCTCGGGACAGGCCATCATCGTTGTGCCGACCTGTTCAAACGTGATCGTGTTGTCCGTGGGAGTGGACAGAACATGGGGGTCATGCGGGGCGTTTTCTGTTTGCGACGGTCAGCCGACCATCGAGAACTGCGGCCCTTGTGACGGCTACTCGGTGAGCCCCTTTGGGCGACCAACGCATCCTCCTGCGCTTTCCCATGCGGGCATTGGCAATGTCATCAACTGATCCTTCGGCACGAGAAGACGAGATGGGCAGCCCGTTACGGTACCGTCGGCCATAGTCGACAAGGGCTTCCATGTTGTTCGCGAGATAGGTGTACAGTGTCTCGCAGCGGGCCTGCACACGAGCGGCAGCGGTGCGGACAGCCAGAGGTTCTTCCCCGAGGCCGACGCAATCATGCATCAGCGCCTTCAGATATGTTTCCGCCACCCGTGCTCTGCCATGCCAAAGCCGCCAACGGAGGCTTTTCGCGGGGCGCTGGAACAGCACTGGAACTCCAGTGAACCCCGGTGTCTGGACCAGACCCTGAACGGCGGCCTCGATATGTTGAATGCGCATCGAGATGTGCCACCAGTCGAGGATATGTTTCACCTGACCGTCGCCACCCACGGCATTCCGTATGAGGTTCGGGAGAGCAAGCTCGCCATCAGAGATTACCGTCAACAGACGGCCTGGCTTCCATCCATAGTCGGACAGCTCTTTTCGGATACGGCTGCCTGGCGATGCCGTCGCATTGGCGACCAAGCCAAATCGTCGGCACATATTGCGACTTTTAATCTTGCCGACCACAAGATCCAGGTGTCGCTGCTGATACTCCGGTCGACAGCGGATATGCGCACCGTCCAGAAAAACCGTCAAACCACCTTTGGGCGGGGCTTCAACGGGATCGCCTGATGCCCTTCGACTTTTCTCGAGCCCAGTGGCTACTCTTCCCAACCGGTCACGCACCGTGGTGTGATGGGGCGGATGGCAGGGGAGGAAGCTTTTCATCAGCCGCGCCGCTTCGCGAAAGGTATGCCGGGAACCAAGGTCCGCATGTAGCCGTTGCAGCTCCGGGGTAGCCCGGTCTGGAAAGAAATAGGCCAGCGGAGAAATAGGTCCACCGGGCATCGCCGCTGACCTGGCATCACACGAACAGCGGCGCATGCGCGCGGCTTTGACCCGAACCCGCCCAAAGAGCGTGTCGAGATCGCGCGTGCGATAGTCATGAATGGCACGAACCGAGGCGCAATCCGGGCATACGCGGCTTTCTCGAATGATCTCATCGACCCGATCGTAAAGGATTACCCTCTGGATCTGTTCGAGGATCCTTTTCCCATCCTCGAGGCGCAGCCCGATCCCGTCTGGGCAGGTCACCCGGTATGGTCGAGAAATGCCGTCAAGCTGATGAGTGCGCTTCTCCCCGTTGTCGAAAGTCGTTTCGATTGTAATCCGTACGTCCATGGCAGCCCCCCATACAAAGAGCTTACCTTAGCACAGGCCAGATCACCGACGACGACCCCCATGTTCTGTCCACTCCCTACGGTAGTACCAACTGTCCGTCATCCCATACCCGTTCTTTCCTCGACCCGGCTGCCGCTTGGGGTCGAGCGCACGTAAAAGCCTTGTGGAATAGCCTCCTGCACCAGCCCGACGTGCGAGATCAGGCCGACGGCCCGGCTGCCCTCTGTCAGCGCAGCAAGAACTTGGATCACCTGATCCAACGTGCCCGCCCCATTCTCGGTGTCGAGGCTCCCGAAGCCTTCATCGATAAAAATTGTGTCCATCCGGATCTTGCCCGAAAGGCTCTCGACCACATCAGCTAGCCCAAGCGCGAGGGCCAGTGCCGCGATAAAGGTTTCGCCGCCTGACAGCGTTACTGTCGGGCGCGCCTTGCCGGTGTTGATGTCGAAGACCGCGATTTCGAGCCCACGCTTGCCGCGACCGCCAGATGCCTCGAGCCCACGCGTTAGCCGGTAGCGACCACGCGTCATAGGGTCGAGCCTCATATTCGCCGCCTCGAGAACCTGGTCGAACATTGCTCCGATCGCGAAGGTCTCGAGTGTCATCTTGAAATCGTTCTTGCCGTTAGCCAGATCAGCCAGCCCCCGAAGCGGACCGGTCTCGGTTTCTAGCCGCTCGGTTTCGGTCAGAGCCGCAGCAAGCGATTCCTTGAATTTGGTCAGTGACAATACATCCGTTTTCGCTGAGGCGAGTGCAGCATTGGCCGCGTTCACGGTCTGGGTGGCGTCTGCCAACGCCAGCTGTAGCGGGCCAAGATCCGGGCGTTCACGATCTGCGCAAGCGGCTGTGGCGTTCTGCAATGTCGTGCGAGCCGCGATCAGGCCCTCACGATGATCGGATACCGTCTTCTGGTCGGCATCGAGGGTCGGGAAATGCGCCTTGCAAGCATCATATCCCGCTTTGCCCAGCCCGACCTCGGCAAGCCGAGCACCAAAATCATCTTGCGCCTTTTTCACGCGCTGTTGCTGCGCGTCGCGCGCCCGCTTTGCTGCTTCAAGCTGCTCTTGCGCACGGGTGAGCATTTCACTGGCGGCTCGGTCCTGTTGCGTCGCCACTTCCAGCGCCTCGGACAGTTGCCTTTGCTCTCTCTGTAAAGCCTCCCGGCGAGCGACAACCGCCTCGGGCGTGCGCAGACCTTCCGGCAGGGCCTCGATCACTGTGTCCAGCTTGGCACGCGCGCCGGCAAGATCGGTCTCGGCCTTTCCCGCAGCGGTGCGCGCCGTAGCCTCGGCAGCTTCAGCCTCAGTCAGTTTCAGCTTGAGTTGGGCCAACTGCTCCGTCATCGCGTCTAAATCGACCGCTTCTCCAAGCGCGGCGACGTCGCCTTCAAGCCGTGCGATTTCAGCTTCAAGTTCCACCAACGTGCGCTCAGGACTTTCCTGTTCCTCCAGCGCCCGCTTCTTTTCGTCGAGCCGCATTCGAAAATTGCCGAGTTCGCTTTCGGCCCGAACTCTGGCTTCGGAGGCAGTTCTCGCCAGAACCTGCGCGCTCCGAAACGCTTCGGTCAAACCAGATTGTTCGGACGTACCATGGGCAGGCGCGGGATGATCATGGGAACCACAGACAGGGCAGGGCGCTCCTTCGGTCAACTTTTCGGCCAGAATGATCGCTTGCGTGCGCGAAAGCCGTGCCTCGGCTTCTAGCAAGCCCGCGTCAGCGGCTCGTGCAGCGTCAGTTCTTGTCGCCAGTTCGCTCGATGCCTCATCGACATTTCGTTGAGCATCCGCGACAGCTTCTTGCGCCTTAGCATACGCCGCTGCCTTGACCCTTTCTCGGTTGACCTCGGCCAGCTCACCGGTCAGCTGGCCTCGCTCCGTTTCGGTCCTTCGCGCTTGATCAAGCGCCAGATCGGTCGCATCGCGCTGAGACTTGAGCTTCTCTCGGGCATCTATGGCCTCGGTCAGAGCCTTCTTCGCTGAAGCTTCGTCCTTCGCAGCGTCGTCAAACGCGCTTCTATGATCCGCTGCCTGCCCGACCTGCTTCTCGATCGCCTCCAACCTTGTCAGGTCAGCCTGAACTTGTTGCCGTCGGTCATCGCCAGACTGTGCCTCAGCAAGTTTCTTTTCCGCCAATTCCTTCGCGCCAGTGGCGATGTTAAGTTCCGCCTCGGCCTTCGTGACAGCCTCCACCGCTTTCAGGCTATCCTGCTCCGCATCGCGCGAAGCCGTCTCAAGATCACGGGCCTGCAAGGCATTCCGGACAGCCTCAATGCGCTTGGCCAGCTCTTCGACCTCGATCGTTTTCTTTTCTAGATCATTGACAGCCTGCTGTGCCGTGTCGGCAGCAGAAAATGCCTTTTCGATTTGCTCGCCTTCGGTCAGAGCTTTGCGCGCGGCTTCGTTGGCCATCTCCGCGCCGCGCTGAATGCCCTGCTTTTCTTCGACTTTGGCTTCGGCTGTGGCAATTCCGAGTTCCAGCGCTTCGGCGCTTTCGAAGCCACGTTCCTCGAGTCGAGCCACGTAGAGAGCCCGCTGGTCGCGCAACGATCGTTCTGCCTCTGAGGCTTCTTCCTTCAGCCGTGCGGCGAGATCGCGATAGATCTTCACGTCGAAGAGATCCCGTAATATCTCGACCCGCGCATCCGTTTTTGCGGCCAGGAACGTCTCGAACTTACCTTGCGGTAAGAGCACGATCTGTCGAAACTGATCTGCCCCGTAGCCAAGCAGCGCCTCGACTTGCTGCCCTACTAGCGAGACCTTCTTTTCCGCAATGACACGGCCAGACTGACTCGGACCAAGAGTGTCCACCGGAATCCCGGTGACGTCGAATAACGAGGCTTCCGCCGCGTCCTCAGTGGTCCCTTCACCGCGTGCCTTCGGACGTTCCTGCGCCGGACGACGACGGATCAGGTAGGTCTTGGCGCCCAGCTCAAAGACAAATTCGACTTCGGTAGGTAGATCCGCCGCGGCGTGATCCGAGCGTAGTGAACGTGGTTCCTGATCAGTCTTGGTCGGCGCCCCGAATAGCGCGAAGGACATCGCCGAAAACAGCGTCGACTTTCCCGCGCCGGTCTGACCATAAATTCCAAACAGACCCGTCTCCAGCGCGGACCGGAAATCGACTACCTCGATTGTCGCAAATGGCCCGAAGGCTTGAAGCGATAGGCGAATGGGTCTCATGTCTGATCCACCCCGGAGGCTACTGTGTGGAGCTTTTCCGCGATGATCGCGACTTCGGTGGCGTTTGGTTCCCGGCCGCGCACAACCTTCACGAAGTCGCCAATCATCTCGATCGGCGTGACCGCGGCCCGCCCGCTGCCGAGCGCCTTGGTCTCCGCAGCGCGCTCCTGCCGGGCATAGGCCAGATGGCAAGCATTGGGATAGGTCGCGCGTAACCGTTTCATCGGATCGATTAGAGGGTTTTCATCCGTCAGGATAGCCTGGATGAAATCGTCAGACGGCGTTCCTTCCAGAAGATCCGAGAATGCCCCGGTAAGCGAGCGAACCTGCCGGATCGGTCGGAACGGTACGATGCGGATCTCGACCCCTTCAGCTTTAAGATCGACGACTGTCATGGATTTTTCATTTCCCGCCTCGTCGAAACCGAAAGCAAGCGGTGCGCCGGAGTACCGAATATGGCTCGCGCCCACTTCCTGCGGCTTGTGCAAATGCCCCAGTGCAACATAGTCCGCCCCATCGAAGACATCGGAGGGAACAGTTTCTATGCCTCCGACTCGCGTCAGGGCGCGCTCGGTCTCGCCGACCGCACCCCCCGCGACGAAAGCATGGGCCACGACGACCCAACGCGCTCCATCAGGCACCTGCCTCCTTGCCGCAGCGATCTGGGCGGCAACTACCTCCGCCGGCGCATTAATGCTTTCATCCCTGAACACCTCGCGTGCGGCGTATTCATAGGAAAAGGGCAGTGCGGAAAAGGCGACCTCGCCCTGCGCGTCACGCAGCACCAGCGGCGCTTCCACCGCATCGGCAATCCCCCGCACCAGCACACGAGACGCGGTGGAAAAGACAGACATAGCCTCGATCCTGTCGCCAGAATCGTGGTTTCCAGAGATCATCACCACAGCGGCTTCGGTCTCCTCTGCTACACGCTTGAGGAAGCGATTGAACTGCCGGATCGATGAATTGGGCGGAGAGGCACGGTCAAAAACGTCCCCCGCGATGACAAGAACATCGGCTCGTTCGACCACAAGCGCGTCAAGGATCTGACCCAGGATAACCTCATGATCCTCCTCGAGGCTCAACCCCATGAACTGCCGTCCCAGGTGCAGATCTGCCGTATGAAGTAGTCTCATGTCGCACCGTCATTTATTGCACATGTAAAAATTATATGGACAATTGTAGAGAGTCAAGGTATCCTTCCCCCATGCCCTTCGAAGACCTCAAACACGCCCAACGTGCGCGCCTGAAGTATCTCGACAGATTGTTTTTCTGGGACGGGGCAGCGACTCGCGCTTCCTTGATCAAGCGATTTGGTATTTCGAATGCACAGGCCGCTCTCGATTTTCGCGCTTACCTCGCTGAAGCGCCAAAAGACGCACTGCATTATGATGCGTCGTCGCGCCAATACCTTGCCCATGACAGCTTTGAACGGCTCAGTGGCAAGGCGTCCTCGATGGAGTTGGAGCAACTCTTGGTTGGCGCACCATTTTCCGCATTCGATAGATTGCCAGATTTGCAACGCACTCAGGACCTGCGTGTCTTACGGCCGCTCTACCGTGCCTTCAGGGCGAAAGAGGCAACGAGTATCGTTTATCAATCGATGCGAGATCCAGAACCGATGACTCGCTGGATTGCACCTGTTCGGTTCGCTTCTGATGGCGTTAGGCTTCACGTACGAGCCTGGTGTTTTGAACGTGAGGGTTTCCGTGACTTCCATCCTGCTCGCATAGACCCTGATCAGTCTTTCGCAAGAACCAAGCCAGCCGAGGCAGTGCCCCGAGATGACGATTGGTTCACTTGGGCCATCCTGAAACTCAAACCGCATTCAAGATTGACTGAGGCGCAGCAGCGCGTGGTCCGCATTGAATTTGGGTTCACCTCAGATGTGCTTGCGGCCAGAACCCGGAAAGCACTTGAGCTCTACACGGAACGCCGGTGGGGTCTTGAGCAAAAGGAACCTCGCCTTGAACGGGTCTCTATCGACTATGTCCCAATGACCGAGGAAGAGATCGATGCAAATTGATATGCGCCGTATTGATGGGTCCGTTGCATTAACTAGCCGACCACCGCAAGTTCCTTGAGTTGGTAATGATGGGGGGGCCGATGGCACAGCACAAGAATCCGTTCAAGCGGCATCGTTTTCCTCGGGAGATCATCCTTCTAGCGGTGCGCTGGTACTGTCGCTACCCGCTGTCGTGCCGCGACGTCCGCGATTTGCTGGCCGAGCGCGGGGTGACAGTCGATGCCTCCACAATCCACCGCTGGGTCAGGAAGTTCGGCCCCGAGATCCGCAAACGGGCCTATGGTGGCCATCGTTCCTGGCGCGGGCAGCAGTGGCATGTCGATGAGACCTACATCCGCGTCGGTGGACGCTGGTGTTATCTATGGCGCGCCGTCGATCAGCTCGGCCAGTTGATCGATTTTCGGCTGACGGCGCGGCGATCTGCCAAGGCTGCAAGGGCGTTTCTGCGGCAAGCCCGAGAGACCGTTCGCCTGTATCAGCCCCTGACCATCGTCACTGACAAGGCGCTCAGCTATGCCAAGGTGATCGGCGAGATCAACGACCGGCTCGGGCCAGAGCACACAATCCGCCATGTCGATCGCAAGTACCTGAACAACCGGATTGAGAGCGATCATGCTGCAATAAAACAGCGGCTGCGGCCGATGCGTGGCTTCCAGACCATGGCCGGCGCCAAGGCCGCGCTCGCCGGGATCGAAACCTTCCGCACCATCCGCAAGGGTCAGTTCGAAAGCTGCAGGACCGGAGTTGAAAACGAGATCGACTTCGTCGCCAAACTCTTCCCGGAAGCCGCTTGATGATCGCAGCTCCTGCTTTTACTGCGCCGAAGCGGCATTAATGCAACGGACCCACATAGACCGTGTTGTTGAGCTGGAAAAAGAACTGGCGGTCGCCCACGAGAGAGCCAATGGCCTGGAAGCCCAGAAGGATCAGATGGCAGATACGATCAACGATCTACGGAAGCGCCTGGACAGCTCCGAAACCCGCGTGACGGCGCTTCTGGCCGATGATAACCCAAAGCGCGGTTCTTGGTGGCCTTGGAAGCGATCCTGACCAATGCAACAAAAACTTGCGACACGAAAATCCCTGATTTTCCGAAGGCCGCCGATCTGTTGCACGTTTTAGGAGTTGTGCAACATTGACTTATAATTAGGCGGCATACTATATGCTGCCGCATGATACTATTGGAACAAAAGCACCTAGCCTTGCTCGATGAGGCGCAACGCCGTGGACAGCCGGACACGGACAACATGCGCCTCTGTTTCGAGGTCTTGGCGCTGGCCTCGGGCATCGACCGGGCTTGCGCTGCGCGCCTTGCGCCGCATCGCCTCTCGGAAGGGAAATTCGTTCTGCTGCTCCTGCTGCGCGACCTGCCGGAAGGGCTTGCGCCGCACGAGCTGGCCGAACGGGCCGGCGTCACGCGCGCCACGATTACCGGCCTTCTGGATGGATTGGGGCGGGACGGCTTCCTTGCCCGGCATCGCGATCACGAAGACCGGCGCAAGGTCACGGTGCGCCTGACGGACAAGGGGCAGGCCGTGGCGCTCAATCTGGTCAATGAGCATAGCCAGTGGATTGGCTCCCTGTTCGCGGGCTTCGACCAGCACGAACGCGAGGCCCTTAGCGGCCTGTTGCGGCGGGTTTGGCGCAATGTGGAGATTCCAGCGAAGGACAGCGCGGCCGTTGCTGCTGGCAATCCCCGGTGAGTGCTGGCCGGTCGGGAAAACGTGTCGCGGATATTGAGCCGGCCCGGCTCGCCCTGCTCAATGCCGGCGCTGTCGAGGCCGCCACGCTGACCGAGTGTCTAGCCGTGGACTTCGCGGCCCTTATGCGCGCCGCTCTCCCCGAAATTGGGGAAGATGCCATAACGACGATGCAGCAAGCGGCGGGCGAGGGCATTTCTCGGCGCATGGCGCTGGCCGCGCGCCTGATCCATGAGCGGCGGGGCCTCGCTGCCGTGGGCGAGCTGCGCGACCGTGTATCCGATACAGCGCGCGGTTGGGCCTGTTTCACGATCGGCGCGGCCGAGGACATGACCCTTGCCGCCCGGCTCGCTGCGATCCAGCCCTTTTCCGACGATCATCATTTCGGGGTGCGGGAATGGTCATGGATGGCCGTTCGGCCTCACATCACCGCCGATCTCGACAACGCGATTGCGCTGCTCGCTGGCTGGACGGCTGAACCGTCCGAACGCTTACGGCGCTTCGCCAGCGAGGCAACCAGACCGCGCGGCGTCTGGTGCACCCATCTTGGCCCGCTGCGGCAACAGCCAGAAAAGGCGCTGCCTATCCTCGAACCGCTACGGGACGATCCTGCCCCCTATGTGCAGGACTCCGTTGGCAACTGGCTGAACGACGCCAGCAAGGACAGGCCCGATTGGGTGCAGACGCTCTGCGCCCGATGGTCGGCAGAAAGCACCACGCCCGCAACCGCCCAAATCTGCAAGCGCGCCCTGCGCTCGATCAACCGCAAGGGCTGACATACGAAAGGATCGCTCACATGGCGCACTATCTGGCCGAACTCTATTCCCCGAAACCCGCATGGCTGGCGCTCGACCAGAACGGTCGCCAGCAGTTTTTCGAGGCCATCGGCTCCGGCATGGGAGCGCTGTCAGCCCTTGGCGTGGAAGCGATCGCCTTGGGTGAGACAGACGCCGCGATCCTTCATGCCCCGTCACAAAAATTCTTCGCGATCTGGCGTGCGCCCGACGCGGCGTCGATCACCGCCCTTGTGTCAGGCATCGCCGCTTCGGGATGGCATGACTATTTCGACACGATCAACGCAACCGGCCCCGGCGTCGATCTGGACGGCCATCTTGCGCAGCTCGCGGCACTGTAGCCGTCGCCTGTCGCAAAAATCCAAAAACCCGCGACAACCGGCGCTACCGTCAAATTCGATGACCCTACTGGAGCCGTTCGGCAATCCATAGCTTGATTAGCGATTGCCGCGTCACGCCCAAGTGCCGAGCCTGCTTGTCGAGGCCCTCGACGACCCACGCCGGAAAATCCACGTTCACGCGCTTGGGTTGGTCGTTCGGACGCCGCGCCTGGGACCAGTCGATTGCATCGCTCACGTTCTCATCGGTGTCGAATTTCTTATCGAACTCAGTTGCCTTCATAGTAGCTGATCTCCTCTTTTCGGGCGCGGCGCACCGAGATGATCCGCACCGCATTACCTCGCGGCGTCCAGACGGCTGCCCAGTGCTTGCCCTCGATCTTCCCAATCGAGATGAGCCGCGGTTCATCCTCGGTCTTGGCGGGCGCTTCGAGCATCCACGGGTCATCCCAAAGAGCCTGTGCCTGATCGAAGTCGATGCCATGCTTCGACAGATTCGAGGCACTTTTGGCGGGGTCATACTCAAAATCCATGCGTAAATATGGTATAGTAATTATCCATTTTCAAGCATGGTTCTGCGTGATCACCGCCGCCAGCCCGACCCTCCGATATTCGGAGGTCTCCGGTCCGAGCTGGCTCCGCGCATCATTCCGACCGGCCCCCAAGTGGCAGGGGCTGGATAGTGCGCAGCCGCCCCTTGGGCGGCTTCCGGCGGGAGGTCCAGGAGGGGCTCTGATGATGGGTTGGGTAGCCCCTCCTGACGGCACTTGTGCCAGATTGATCCGGACAGGATCAGGAGGAATTGGCTATGAAGGAAGTCTCGATCATCGGCGTTGACCTGGCGAAGCAGGTCTTTCAACTGCACGGAGCGACAGCGGAAGGCGAAGTCGTGTTTCGCAAGAAGCTGTCGCGCAAACAGTTTCTTGCGTTCATGCAGAGGCACCCCGGATGTCTCGTTGCCATGGAAGCCTGCGCGACAGCTCATTATTGGGCGCGGACGTTGGCGCCGATCGGGCACGAGGTGCGCCTGATCGCCCCGAAGTTCGTCAAGCCGTATTTGAAGAACCAGAAGAACGACATGGCGGATGCCGAGGCCATCGCGGAGGCGGCCAGTCGACCGACCATGCGTTTCGTCGAGGTGAAGACACCGGAGCAGCAGGGTCTCGGCATGATCTTTCGGCTGCGTAATCTTCTGGTCGGGCAACGGACGCAGACAATCAACGCCTTGCGCGGACATCTCGCCGAGTTCGGGCTCATCGCCGGCAAGGGGCGCGAGAACATCGACAAACTGCGGGCCGCTCTGGAACCGGGCCACGATGGGACGAAAGACCTCCCTCCGGCCGTTCATCATATGGCACAGCTCTGCTTCGACCAGATTGATGACCTGTCCCGACGGATCGCCGAACTTGACGCACAGATCGCGGCGGCGAGCAAGCGGTCGCCTTTCTCTGCCCGGCTGCAGAAGATGCCCGGGGTTGGCCCGGTTACGGCGATGGCATTGGCCGCTTTCGCCCCGCCTATGGAGACGTTCCGTCAGGGGCGTGATTTTTCGGCCTGGCTTGGCCTCGTTCCACGACAACATTCCAGCGGTGGCAAGCAACGGCTCGGTCGCACGAGCAAATCCGGGCAGCGGGATATCCGAAGATTGTTGATCATCGGTGCCATGGCAGTGATCTCCGGTGCCAAGATCAAGCCGCCTGCGGAAAACTCCTGGCTGGGGCGTATGCTGGCCCGCAAGCCCCGGATGCTTGCGGCCATCGCGTTGGCGAACAAGATGGCTCGCATGTTGTGGGCCATGATAACGAAGGATGAAGAGTTTCGAGGGGGACCGCTGATGGCAAACTGATGAAGTCAGCAGCACCGCCTCGAAAATGCGGGAGAAGCTGAAGCTTGTATGAAACCGATCGACCAGATCGGGGTTGGGGAAATCAGGGTCACATGGAGAGCTCCGAGCTCGTTTTGATGTTTTGACCACAGCCCGCGGATCCCATACCGGCCAAGAGGCAGCACGCCTCGCGAAAAGGCCTGACACATGGACGCATTCGATCGTATCATGCCAGCCGAGGCGACAGCCCGCTAAAACCGGGGCTACCCACACATGATGTGACCGCCCCCCGACGGCATCTCTGTGCCAAGGTGGGTCTGCGATGATCCACAAAGGAGGACGGTCATGTCGGAGATTATCACGGTCGGGCTCGATCTGGCGAAGAATGTGTTCCAGGTGCATGGGGCGGACGCCGCAGGCGGTGCGGTGCTACGGAAGAAGCTGCGGCGCACGCAGGTGCTGGGGTTCTTTGAGGCTTTGCCGCCTTGCGTCGTGGCGATGGAAGCCTGTGGTGGTGCACATTACTGGGGTCGAGAGATTGGCAAGCTTGGACATGAGGTCCGGCTGATCCCTCCGGCCTACGTGAAGCCCTTCGTCAAACGGCAGAAGAATGACGCCGCCGACGCCGAGGCGATTTGCGAAGCTGCACAGCGTCCGACGATGCGCTTCGTGTCGGTGAAGAGCGAAGAGACCCAAGGGGCGGCGATGGTGTTCCGCGTGCGCGAGTTACTGATCCGGCAGCGCACCCAGGCGATCAACGCCCTGCGCGGTCACCTTGCCGAGTTCGGGCAGGTTGTGCCGCAGGGCGCTGCCAATGCCTCGAAGCTGATCGCCATCGTCGAAGATCCAGAGAGCGGGTTGCCCGCCGAGGCGACAGCCACCCTGCAGGTTCTGATCGGATCCTTGGCGCACCTCGAGGCGCAGATCGGGAGGCTCGATGCCGAGATCTCACGCTGCGCCAAAGAGAACGAGGTCGCCCGACGGCTGATGACGGTGCCGGGCATCGGCCCGCTGATCGCGACGGCCATCGCGACACTTGCGCCGCCTCCCGAGACCTTCCGGAAGGCCCGGGATTTTGCAGCCTGGCTCGGGTTGGTGCCCAGGCAACACTCGACCGGTGGCAAGCAGCGCCTCGGAGCGACGACGAAGATGGGCGAGCGGTCTCTCAGGCGGCTGCTGATCATTGGCGCCAACAGCGTGATCATCAAGCGCCACGTCCATCGTGAAGCTCAACCCGGCACATGGCTGGGGAACATGCTGTCGCGCAAGCCGTCGATGCTGGTGCGTGTCGCGCTGGCGAACAAGATGGCGCGGATTGTCTGGGCTTTGATGGCCCGCGGTGGCGTATACCAGTCTCCGGCCGTGGCAGCGTAAGCAGCCGTCGGTCGCGAGGACGTCGGAGCGGAAGAGGGCAAGGAGCAGTTTGGCGCAACAGTCGTGAGACGGGATCGGGAGAACCAGTGTGCAACAGAGTGCCTTTGAGCACGCGGCTTTGATCTGGACCCGACCTTCGAACACCATACGGGCCCGCGGCATGACCAAGGCCGCATCAGAGGCCGGACACATGTCAGCACCCGGTGACGCGCGGAAAGCAGCTCTGAAATTACCCCTTGCGCAAGGGGCGGTTACACATGTTGCACAAATCGGCTGATGGCCGGGGTTCCCCTTTCCCCGGACAGACTTATCCCACGGGCTCTGTGACAGGGATGCCGAGCGCGGTGTAGCCGTTCAGAACGGCGATACGGACCTGAAGCTCCGCGACCTGTCGGTCGAAGTCCCGCGCCATGAGGCGCTGCCCCAGCAGTTTCACACAGTGCATCTTCGTTTCGACGCGGCTTCGGCGGTGGTATCCGCTCCATCGTCGCCAGAGAGCACGACCGAGGTATTTCGATGCCCGCAGCGCTTCGTTTCGTGCGATCGCGCCGGCGGTGACGGTCTTCCACGGCTTGGCATTCTTGCGAGGCGGAATGACAGCGCGGGCGCCGCGGTCAGCGATTGCATCGTGGCATTTGCGGGTGTCGTAGGCACCGTCGGCAGTGACGCTGCTGATCTGCTCGTACGCTGGGATCTGGTTGAGCAGGTCGGGTAAGACCGGTGCATCGCCGATATGGCTCCCTGTGACCTCGACTGCGCGAACCTCCAGTGTTTCCTCGTCGATCCCGAGATGGATCTTGCGCCAGACGCGCCGTTTGGGTCCACCATGCTTGCGGGCGTGCCACTCGCCTTCGCCCTCGACTTTGATACCCGTGCTGTCGATCAGCAGGTGCAGCGGCCCCTTGGAGCAGCGATACGGGATGTTCACGGCCAGGGTCTTCTGGCGGCGGGACAGGGTGCTGAAGTCGGGCACCGCCCAGTCGAGGCCGACCAGCCGCAGTAGGCTTTCGACGAAGCCTGTCGTCTGCCGAAGCGCCATGCCGAACAGCACCTTCATCGAAAGGCATGTCTGGATGGCGGCATCGCTGTAGGTCTGCTGGCGGCCACGCCTACCTGTCGGCGCGGCATCCCAGCTCATCTCGGGATCGAACCAGATCGTCAGCGAGCCGCGGCGCTTGAGCGCTTCATTGTAGGCTGGCCAGTTCCTGGTCCTGTAGGTCGGGGGTGTAGGTCTGCTCATGTATCCCAGCTACCACGCTGGATTCATGAGATGAATCCCACACGGGATTTGTGCAACATGTGTAACCGCCCCTTGCGCAAGGGGTAATTTCAGAGCTGCTTTCCGCGCGTCACCGGGTGCTGACATGTGTCCGGCCTCTGATGCGGCCTTGGTCATGCCGCGGGCCCGTATGGTGTTCGAAGGTCGGGTCCAGATCAAAGCCGCGTGCTCAAAGGCACTCTGTTGCACACTGGTTCTCCCGATCCCGTCTCACGACTGTTGCGCCAAACTGCTCCTTGCCCTCTTCCGCTCCGACGTCCTCGCGACCGACGGCTGCTTACGCTGCCACGGCCGGAGACTGGTATACGCCACCGCGGGCCATCAAAGCCCAGACAATCCGCGCCATCTTGTTCGCCAGCGCGACACGCACCAGCATCGACGGCTTGCGCGACAGCATGTTCCCCAGCCATGTGCCGGGTTGAGCTTCACGATGGACGTGGCGCTTGATGATCACGCTGTTGGCGCCAATGATCAGCAGCCGCCTGAGAGACCGCTCGCCCATCTTCGTCGTCGCTCCGAGGCGCTGCTTGCCACCGGTCGAGTGTTGCCTGGGCACCAACCCGAGCCAGGCTGCAAAATCCCGGGCCTTCCGGAAGGTCTCGGGAGGCGGCGCAAGTGTCGCGATGGCCGTCGCGATCAGCGGGCCGATGCCCGGCACCGTCATCAGCCGTCGGGCGACCTCGTTCTCTTTGGCGCAGCGTGAGATCTCGGCATCGAGCCTCCCGATCTGCGCCTCGAGGTGCGCCAAGGATCCGATCAGAACCTGCAGGGTGGCTGTCGCCTCGGCGGGCAACCCGCTCTCTGGATCTTCGACGATGGCGATCAGCTTCGAGGCATTGGCAGCGCCCTGCGGCACAACCTGCCCGAACTCGGCAAGGTGACCGCGCAGGGCGTTGATCGCCTGGGTGCGCTGCCGGATCAGTAACTCGCGCACGCGGAACACCATCGCCGCCCCTTGGGTCTCTTCGCTCTTCACCGACACGAAGCGCATCGTCGGACGCTGTGCAGCTTCGCAAATCGCCTCGGCGTCGGCGGCGTCATTCTTCTGCCGTTTGACGAAGGGCTTCACGTAGGCCGGAGGGATCAGCCGGACCTCATGTCCAAGCTTGCCAATCTCTCGACCCCAGTAATGTGCACCACCACAGGCTTCCATCGCCACGACGCAAGGCGGCAAAGCCTCAAAGAACCCCAGCACCTGCGTGCGCCGCAGCTTCTTCCGTAGCACCGCACCGCCTGCGGCGTCCGCCCCATGCACCTGGAACACATTCTTCGCCAGATCGAGCCCGACCGTGATAATCTCCGACATGACCGTCCTCCTTTGTGGATCATCGCAGACCCACCTTGGCACAGAGATGCCGTCGGGGGGCGGTCACATCATGTGTGGGTAGCCCCGGTTTTAGCGGGCTGTCGCCTCGGCTGGCATGATACGATCGAATGCGTCCATGTGTCAGGCCTTTTCGCGAGGCGTGCTGCCTCTTGGCCGGTATGGGATCCGCGGGCTGTGGTCAAAACATCAAAACGAGCTCGGAGTGTCCGTCGTCAGAACATTTGGCGCAGATTGGGGCGTAGACTAGCGGAGAGCGGGCCTCGTCTGGGATTTGATGTTAGGCTGTGAGCTTGCGGTGCTGCAAGCGCCGATATTCGATGGTTTTTCGTTTGATCCTTTCGCGCTGTTTGATGATGGCCTGTGCCCTGCCGAAGTAGACATCGGCAGGCGTCACGTTGGCCAGGCTCTCGTGGTAACGCTGGTTGTTGTAGTGCTCGACGAAGGCCTCGATCTGGGACTCGAGGTCGCCGGGCAGGAAGTAGTTCTCCAACAGGATGCGGTTCTTCAGGGTCTGGTGCCAGCGCTCGATCTTGCCCTGGGTCTGCGGGTGGCACGGCGCGCCGCGCACATGGCTCATCTTGTTGGACTCGATGTATTCGGCCAGCTCGCCCGCGATGTAGCTGGGGCCATTGTCCGATAGCAGCCTGGGTTTGTGTAGAACGGTGGCGCTGTCGCAGCCCGAGGCGGCGAGCGCGAGGTCCAGCGTGTCGGTCACGTCCTCGGCCCGCATGTTGGTGCATAGCTTCCAGGCGATGATGTAGCGCGAGAAGTCGTCAAGCACCGTCGAGAGGTACATCCAGCCCCACCCGATGATCTTGAAGTAGGTGAAGTCGGTCTGCCACATCTCATTCGGCCGCGTGGTCTTGGTGTGGAACTGATCGGCCGCCTTGATTACCGTATAGGCTGGGCTGGTGATCAGGTCATGGGCCTTGAGCAACCGGTAGACCGTGGCTTCCGACACGAAGTAGTGTTTCTCGTCGGTGAAGCGCACGGCCAGTTCGCGTGGGCTGAGGTCGGTCGCCTCCAACGCCATCTCGACGATCTGGTCCTGGATGTCCTCGCCAATGCGGTTCCACACCCGGTTCGGTGCCGAAGGGCGATCCTCCAGCGCTTCCGGCCCACCTTCCCGGTAGCGGTCATACCAGCGGTAGAAGGTCCGGCGGGCAATGCCGAGCTGGTCCAGCGTCCGCCTGGCCGGCAGGTGCGACTGCTCGACGATACGGATGATCTCCAGCTTCTCGGATGCGGGATACCTCATTCGTCGTCGCCCCCATCCGCGATCATGCTTTTTTTAAGCAAGCG
Source organism: Paracoccus sp. SCSIO 75233 (assembly GCF_027912675.1). Lineage (NCBI taxonomy): Bacteria > Pseudomonadati > Pseudomonadota > Alphaproteobacteria > Rhodobacterales > Paracoccaceae > Paracoccus > Paracoccus sp. SCSIO 75233. Next base: position 109,850 of record NZ_CP115760.1, read on the forward strand.
GTTTTCCAGCGTCAGGTCCGCCACGCACTCCTTCAGCGCACGGGCTTCGCGGCGCAAGTCCTGCACGTCACCGGAGGTCGCCGCACGGGCGGTGTCCCCGGCCAGGCGGCGTTTGCCGGCTTCCATGAACTCCTTGGACCAGCTGTAGTACAGACTCTGCGCGATGCCCTCTTTGCGGCACAACTCGGCGATACTGTCGTCACCGCGAAGACCTTCAAGCACGATGCGGATCTTGTCTTCGGCCGAGAAGTGGCGGCGGGTCTGACGCCGGATGTCCTTGACCACCCGATCTGCAGGGGGCTTGGTCGGCGATTTTGAATTGGAGGATTTGGGCTTCATCTTCGTTCCTTCGTCACTACGACGAAGCCCAAATCCTCCTTAAATCACAACCTCAAATCTGTGCCATAGCCGCTGACGGGGGACAGTCACCACATCGCCCCCGCAATGGGTGAAAACGGTGTCCAGATGCATCGCCGCGCGCGAACTGGGCATCTGGCAGGCGATCACCCGCGTCACGTCGCCACCCTCGAACAGCGCCTCGGCCAGTTGGCCCACCGCCTGCGGGGTCGATCGTTCGCCCATGCCGACCATGACGACACCGTGCCCGATTGGCATGATGTCGCCGCCTTCCAGCGTGGCCGTCCCGAATTCCCGCGTCGGATCGCCGAACCAGACCCGCACTCGATCCGCGAATGTCGGATAAAACCGGTAGACTGCTGCCATCAGCAGCGTTTCGGGCCGCCGTGCCGCGAAATGCATCGGGTTCAGGCTCACGCCGCCATAAACCCAGGCTGAATTGTCGCGGGTAAAGATGAAATTTGGCAGCGGCGGCAGCACGAAACCGTGGGGGCCAAGGTAGCTGCCGAACATGCCGGAGGGCGTGAAAGGCAGATCGTCCACCCGGATGCCGCCGACCAGCAAACGGGCCAGTTCCGTGCCGGGCAGACCCTCCATCCAGGCACGCAAGTCGTCCCGCATCCCCACGCCGACGTCATTGCGGGTGATGCGGTGGTCGAGAACCCAGGCGCGCGCGTCGGAAATGTCCAGCGTCTCGCCCAGCAGCGCCATCGCATCCAACACCTCGACCCCTTCGCCGCGCATGACATCGGCAAAGACGGCGTGATCCTTGATCGCCTGTTTGACCCAGAACACATCGTCGAACAGCAGGTCTTCGCGGTTGTCCGGTGTCAGACGGCGATGCGCCAGGCCGGGTGGCGATACGATCACCTGCCGCAATGTACCGGCTTCGGAATGAACGCCCAATTTTGGTTCAGACATCTGGAATGCCTCCTTCTTTCTAATCAGAGAATGGCGGCCAGGCTGATCCCGGCCGAGATGAAGACGACGAGGATCAGCAGCAGGGGCCAGACGAAGACGACCCAGCGGTCGAACGACACGCGCCCGATGGCCAGACCGCCGATCACAACCGCAGAGGTGGGCGTGATCAGATTCACGAGCCCGCTCGCCGATTGATAGGCCGTCACCACGAGGTCACGGCCGACCCCCGCGAAATCCCCCAACGGGGCAAAGATCGGCATCGACAGGACGGCCAGGCCGGACGACGACGGCACGAGAAAGCTCATCCCGATCTCGATCCAAAGCATCAGGTTGATGAACGCGACTTCCGGCAGGCCGCCGAGGGTATCGGCGGCACTATTCAGGATCGTGTCGGCAATCAGGCCCTGCTCCATGATCACCACGATGCCGCGCGCCAGACCGATCACCAGCGCAACTCCCAGAAGATCCTTCGCTCCGTCGACAAAGGACGACGTCAGCTTCTTTTCGCCCATCCGTGCGACCAGCCCGACGACGATGGCCATGCCGAAGAACAGCGCGCCCATCCGAGCCATCCACCATCCCTGGCTCGAGACATCCCAAATCATTACCGCAAAGGTCGTAAAAAACAGGATCAGGACCAGCTTCTGAGTTCCGCTCAGCTTCGGCTCCTCGAACGTTGCATCCGTCTCGTTCAGAAAAAACTGCCGGTCGCTGTCGCGTTGCGCAGCGACGACGGACCGGGCCGGGTCGGCCTTAACCTTCGAGGCATAGCGCATGACGTAGGCCACGCAGATCGCGAGGCCTCCCAACAGAAGGACCAGCCGCAGCGCAATACCATCCGTGAACGGGATGCCTGCCGCGTTAGACGCGATTACCGTGGCGAAGGGGTTGATTGTCGATCCCAGCGTGCCGATCCCGGCACCGATCAGGATGATCGCCACGCCGGTCACGGAATCGTAGCCCGCCGCGATCACCACCGGGATCAGAAGCGCGTAAAAGGCCAGCGTTTCCTCGGCCATGCCATAGGTCGTGCCGCCCAGGGCAAAGAGCGACATCAGGATCGGGATCATCCAGATCTCGCGCCCCTTCAGCCGCACCATCGCCGTCTGGATGCCGGTGTCGATGGCATTCGTGGCATTCACCACGCCCAGAAAGCCGCCCAAAAGCAGTACGAACAGCGCCACGTCGATGGCATTTGCGGCATAGCTGTCGGGATCATAAAACCCCGCCACCGGTGCCAGCATGACGTCGATGACCCCCTGCGGATTGGGCTCGACCGTTTGATACGTACCCGGCACGGCGATCTCGCGCCCGACCTCTTCGTTCATGGCGCGGTCATATTGGCCCGCAGGGATAATCCAGGTCAGCGCCGCGACAACGATGATCAGGCCGAACAGGATGGAATACGCGGTGGGAAACCGCGCCGCCATGCCCTTCCCGTCCGGTGTCTTGGTCGATGATGTGTCAGACATCTCAAGTCCCCCTTATTCAATGTGATTTCTGCGAGTGTCCGGCGTGAAGCGGCACCTGGCCTGCCTGCGCATCGCCCTGACCGCCGCCGCTGGCGGACCCACTCTTGCCCGCACCAATACCTTCCAGCCGCGTTCGTTTCAGCAGCAGCGCGTTGACCGCCACCAGCGCGGAGCTGCCCGACATGGCAAGTGCTGCCACGGCGGGGCTGATGATCAACGGATAAAACACCCCTGCCGCCATCGGAAAGGCGACCACGTTATAAGCCACGGCCCAGAACAGGTTCTGGTGCATCTTGCGCAAGGTGGCGCGCGACAACTCGATGGCCCCCACGACATCGTAGGGATCGCTTTTCATCAGCACGACATCGGCGCTTTCCATCGCCACGTCGGTGCCCGCACCGATGGCAAATCCGACATCGGCCTGGGTCAACGCGGGTGCGTCGTTGACACCGTCACCGACCATGCCGACCTTCTTACCCTGGGCCTGAAGCTCTTTGACCTTCTCGGCCTTTTGGCCCGGAAGAACATCTGCCAGCACAATGTCGATGCCCAGCTCGCCCGCGATCCGCCTTGCGGTACCTTCGTTGTCGCCGGTCAGCATCGCCACCTCGACGCCGCGTGCGCGCAGCTTGACCACGGTGGCCTTGGCGCTCGGACGCGGCGCATCAGCGATGGCGATCAGGCCCAGCATCCGTCCGCCCTGCGCCACATGCACAACCGTGCGGCCCTCGCCCTTCAGGCGCTCGGCCTCCGCCGTCAGGGTGCCGACGTCGATACCCTCCTCGTCCATCAGGCGCCGATTGCCGACCAGCACGGTCTTGCCTGCGACTTCGGCGCGCGCGCCGCGGCCTTCGAGGTTGAGAAACTCGGCCATCTGCGGGACGTCGAGGTCCGCCGCGCGTTCGACAATGGCGAGCGCCAGCGGGTGGTCCGAGCCGCGATCGACGGCCGCCGCAGCCCGCAGCGCGTCATCCTCCGCGCCGCCTTCGGCGGCAACGACCTCGACCACGCGCGGTTCGCCCATGGTCAACGTGCCGGTCTTGTCGAAGACGATCACGTCAAGCTTGGTCGCGTCTTCCAGCGCACCGGCATTCTTGAACAGGATACCGTGCTGCGCCCCTAACCCTGTGCCCACCATCACCGCCATCGGCGTAGCAAGCCCAAGCGCGTCCGGGCAGGCGATGACGAAGACGGTGATCGTCAGCGTCAGCGCGAACAAAAGCGGAGAGCCGATCCACCAGAACCAGACCGCGAAGGTTGCAAGTCCGATCACGACGGCGATCAGCACCAGCCATTGTGAGGCTTTGTCGGCCAGAAGCTGGGCGGGTGCCTTGGAGTTCTGCGCCTCCTGCACCAGCTTGACGATCTGCGCCAGCGCGGTGTCGGCCCCGACCTTGGTGGCGCGGTACCGGAAACTGCCGCTCTTGTTGATGGTGGCGCCGATCACGGTGTCGCCGACGGCCTTGTTGACCGGCATGGATTCGCCTGTCAGCATGGATTCGTCGACCAGCGACGCGCCTTCGACAACCTCGCCATCCACCGGGATCTTGTTGCCGGGCCGGATCAGCACGATCTCGCCCTCAAGTACTTCGGAGGTAGGCACCTCAACGTCTTGCCCATCGCGGATAACGGTCGCCATCGGCGGTGCAAGATCGAGCAGTGCGCGGATTGCAGCGGACGCCCCGGCCCGCGCGCGCATCTCCAGCCAGTGACCCAACAGGATGAACACCAGCAGCACCGCCACCGCCTCGTAGAATTGCACGCCCGGAAAGAAGAAGGTAGACCCGACGCTGAACACATAACCGGTGCCAACCGACAGCACGACCAGGACCGCCATGTTCAGGATGCCGTTGCGCAGGGCGCGCCAGGCGGCGACGAAGAACGGCCAGCTTGGCCAGATAATCGCGGCACTACCCAGGAAGAACAGCCACAGATCCAGTTCCAGCCCGAAGGGCGGCGCGGGTGGCGTGAACAGGCCACCCATCGGCGAATAAGTGAAGATCGGGATGGTGAACAGCAGCGCCACCCAGAAGCGGTTGCGCATGTCGCGGACCATGCTGGCCATGTCCATACCACCGCCGTGGCCCATCTCGTGCGCCATCGCGTCGTGGCCAGCCGGGGCCTCCGCGCCAGACATTTGATGGTCGGCGTGGCAGACATGGTTCGGAACCCGCTCCCCGGCGCAGTGGAATCCGCAGGCCTCAACCGTGTTGCGCAGCTCTTCCTCGCCCACTGCCGTCTCGTCGTATTGGACTGTCACGCTTTCCGATGCCGGGTTCGCTTCGGCTCTGTGCACTCCGTCGAGAGCTGACAAATGGCGTTCGACCGCGAGATGATCGAGTTCCTCGAACAGCCCGCGGACCTCAAGGGTCAATGATTTCATGTTGGCTCCTGTCCACTTTCCTTGCGATCGAGAACGACCGTTTAGGTAAATAGACGTTGCCCACTCTCTGACGTTACAACGTTGGTTGGCAAAAATCGTTACGGTTTGATTTTTTGGCGTGTTCCACCTTCTCGAGTAAGTGACCGAGATACGTCAGTTACAATTCATTTCGTAACGATATCCCTCGTTCAGCGTCTATTTCGATGCAGGGTTTAAGCGAACATGCGGCTGCTGTATGCGTTTTTCGAACATGAAGGCTGAACATTGACGGATTTCACGAAACCAGTCGGCAAGACGCACAAATCCTTTGCCCTCGTGTTAAGTGGTGGCGGGGCGAGAGGCCTGTCACACGCCGGTGTCCTACGCGCCCTCGTCGCAAGGGGCTATACCCCGAGCGCGATCGTAGGGGTGTCCATGGGTGCGGTCGTCGGCACCACATACGCCATGAACGACGATTGGTTCGACGCATTGGTCGCCATGGACACCAGCGGGTTTCCGGCAACCCCGGACTTTCGCTTGCCAGGTCTAACCGCTCGGATGAAAGGCCTTCGAACCGCTTTGCTTGCCGCGCGGGACATGTACTTCGGCTGGGGAGTTGGAGCGCCTACCGAGACATGGGGCCGCAGCGTCCTGTCAAGTCTGACGCAAGGTAAAAATCTTGAGAATGGTCGCATCCCGATCTTTGTCTGCGCGACGGATATGCTGACCGGGAAACGTGTGGTTTTCGGCAAGGGGAATGCCACAGATTACATCAATGCAAGCGCGGCGCTCGCCGGAATATTGCCACCCCTGGTCGATGGACCGCATGTGCTGATGGACGGGGCTTACGCAGACATAGCGCCGGTCGACGTTGCGAGGGCTACAAGTGCCGAGATCGTGATCGCCGTCGACCCAAGCCAGCGCGAAAACACCATTGGCCCGAAAAACGGGATGCAGGCGATGCTGCGATCCATAGAAGTCTGCCAGTATGAACATGCACGGTTGCGGTTCGCGCAGGCGGATCTGGTGATCCGGCCTGAATTCGGACGGTCGATCGGCACACTTGAATTCGGTCTAAAGCGCCACTGTATCGCGGCTGGGGCCGTGGCCACCCGCCGCGCTTATGGTGATATCGAGACGCTGCTTAATCCCGGGAATGCGGAGCGAATGGCCGAGCCGCTGGCAGGCTAGGATAGCAAGATCACCACTTTGACCGACTGGCACAAAACCGCGCCTTAAGTCAGCCGGGAAACACTCCCGCAAATAGCCCCATCAGCGCCGTGACCAGCGCGGTCGCCCAGAGAACGACCAACAGCGGCGGCGCCATATCAGTCCGGCCCGCATCGCCCTCGCGCGCCTGATACATCGACACCACTATGCGCAGATAGACCGCCAGCGCCAGCACACTGTTGAGGATGCCGATCACCGCCAGCCACAGATAGCCGGTCTCGATCGCGGCGCCGAACAGCAGCACCTTGCCGACAAAGCCGAAGAGCGGCGGAATGCCGGTGAGCGACAGCAGGAACACGACCATCGCCACGCCGACCACCGGTCGCGCGCGGCCGAACCCCTTGAAATCGTCCAGATTGCGGCCCGCGATCATTATGACTGCAAAGGCTCCCAGGTTCATCGCCACATAGGCCGCACCAAACACGATTACCGAAGGCAGGGCCAGCGCGCTGGTACCGAGCGCCACGATCCCCATCATGAAATAGCCCGCCTGCGCAACCGAAGAATAGGCCAGCAGCCGCACGGCATTGGTCTGCACCAGAGCCGCCAGATAGCCGAGTGTCATCGTCACTGCCGCGATCAGCGCGACGACGAACGGCCAGCCGGTGGCTACCGGCAGATCGCGCAGCACCTGCGCAAAGGCGAAGATCGCGGCAACCTTGGTGATGACCGACAGGAACGCCGCGACCGAGACCGGCGCGCCGTCATAGGCGTCCGGTGCCCAGAACTGGAACGGCACCAGCGCCGCCTTGTAGCCCAGCCCGATCAGCACCGCGACCAGCCCCGCCAGCGCGATCAGCGGCTTGCCATCGAGCGCCCCGAGCTCGGAAAAGAGCGTCGACCCGGCCCCACCGAACCAGAAGGTCAGCCCGTAGATCATCACCGATCCGGTGACGGCGCCGAACACCAGATATTTCATCGCCGCCTCGGTCGCGGCATCGTTGCGCGGCCAGGCCACCATCGCGAAGGAGCCGAGGCCCGTCAGGACCACGCCCAGGACCAGCAGCATCATGTCGCCACCGCCCGCCAGCATCAGCGCCCCCAGCGTCACCAGGCACAGCAGCACATAAACGCTGCCCTCGCGGTCCTTCCCGGCGATCTCGGCCCGCGTCATCAAAAGCGCCAGCGCGGTGCCCGGCAGCAAGATCAACTTGGCCCAGCCGGACAGCAGATCGACGCGGTAGGTGCCGCCAAAGACGCTGGTGTCGGCCTCCAGCAGCGGAAGGGTCAGCGCGGTGGACAGACCCAGCCCGATCAGCCCGAACGCCAACGCCAGACGGGGCGCGCGCAGCATCTCGGCCACCAGCATCAGCACGACAGTGGAGGCCAGCATCAGCTCGGGAAACAGAAAGGACAGGTCGCGCGCCATTAGAATTGCAGTGCCCGCATCGTCGCGTCGATCATGCCCAGCAACCAGGACGGCGCGACCCCGATAAGGATGATGAGGATGAGCAGCGGCACGACGGCCTGCATCTCGCCGCGGTCCAGATCGGGCATCGCCGCCCATTTCTCGTTCGGCTCGCCCAGAAATACCGCCGCGATCGCGCGCAGGTAAAGCCCCGCCGTCACCACAATGGCGATAATCGCCACGATGGCCCAGGGCTGAGCATTCAGCGTGGCCAGGAAGATCTGAAATTCAGCCGGGAAATGCGCCAACCCCGGCAGCCCGAGCGAGGCAAAGGCCGACAGCACGAAGGCCCAGCCCAGCCATGGCACCTGCCCCAGCAGCCCGCCGAACGCGGTCATCTCGCGTTCGTGGGCGCGCGACTGCAACATGCCGACGAGAAAGAACAACGCCCCGGTGACGACGCCGTGGCTGACCATCTGCAAGGTCGCACCATTGAGCGCGACCGCCCGCAAGTCAGGGTCCAGCGTCAGCGCCGCCACCGCGACGCCGATCACCACATAGCCCATGTGGTTCACCGACGTATAGGCGATCATCTTCTTCAGATCTGACTGCGCCAGCGCCACGAAGGCACCGTAAAGGGCGCTGAATACGCCAAAGGCCAGCACCACCTGACCGGCCTGCGCAAAGGCGTCGGGCGTCATCTGTAAGGCGAAACGCACAAGGCCGTATGTGCCGAATTTCAGCATCACCCCGGCGAGGATCACGCTGCCCACGGTCGGGGCCTGCACGTGGGCCGCGGGCAGCCAAGTATGCACTGGAAAGGACGGGATCTTGACCGCGAAGGTGAACAGCATCGCGATCAGCGCCAGCATCGCCGCCAGCCCAGTCAGTGGCGGCGCCTCGATCCACAGCCGCATGTCAAAACTTCCCGTGGCCAGATACAGCCCGATGATCGCCAGCAACAGCGGCAGCGAGCCTAGCAGCGTGTAGATGAAGAACATCAGCCCGGCGCGCTGGCGTTCTTCATAGCCCCAGCCGACGATCATGAAGTACATGCCGACCAGCGACACTTCAAAGAAGACGTAGAACAGGAGCGCGTCCAGCGCCGCGAAAGTGCCGATCGACGCGGTCTCCAGCATCAGCATCAGCGCGACAAAGACCGCCGGGCGGTCGGTGATCCGCGCCGCATAGATTGCCGACAGGAAAAACAGCAGCGAGGTCAGCAGGATCAGCGGCAGGCTTAGCCCGTCGATGCCCAGCCGGTAGGCCGCGCCGATGGCCGGGATCCATGCGATCTCCTCGACCTGCGCGAAACCGCCTGGCAGCGTGCCCCGCGCCCAGATCGCCAGCGTCACCACGAAGGTCAGCCCGGTGGTGGCGATGGAAACGCCATGGGCGATGCGCGCCGACTTGTTTGGCAGGGCCATCAGCAGCACGCCACCAAGAAGCGGCAAAAAGACGGAGATCGAGAGAAGGGGCATGGCGGGGTCGTCTTTCTTCAGGAGGACATCGGTAAGATCAGCAGCACCGCCGCGATGACGGCAATGCCCATGACGGTCAGGGCGAGTTCGCGGTGGATGAGCCCGCTTTGCAGCAGGCGCAGGCGGCGGCCGGCGGCAATTGTCCGGTCGACAAGGCCGAAGATCAGCCCGTCGATGCCTTTTGTGTCGGTGGTCTCGGCGCTGTCACCCAGGCGCAGGTTCATCCGGCCCACCTGAAGGGTCGCGGCATAAAGCCGGTTGTCTGAACGCTCGGCACTGGATGCGGTGCCAAGGCTCAAGATCCGCACAAGGCCAAGTTGCGACGCCAGCAGACGCCGTTCGAAACCTTCACAGGCGGCGGCAAAAGCCAGCGACGGGCGCAGCACCAGCCCGTCCATACCGCCCGCGACGGCAAAGCCGCGCTGCGCCATCGGCAGAACCGGCCCCATCAGGCGGGCAGGTTGGATGAACCAGCCCAGCACCAGGCCGCTCAGCGCCGCCATAAGCCCGAGGATCATCGCGGTTCCTTCCGGCGGCAGTTCGGCCTCAAGCAGATGTTCCAGCGGCGTGAAGGCGAACCCAAGCCCCGCCGCCAGCGCCGTCAGCACCGCCATGCCCGCACCCATCCAGCCCATCCCCTTGCCCAGAACGGGCTGGGCCTCGCCCTGCCACAGCACCCGCAGCGCCCGCGCCATATAGGCCCCGGTCAGCACCGTGCCTGCCAGCGCCAGCGGCGCGAGCCATACGACCCCGGGGGCCGCCAGCGCGGCGGCAAGGATCGCGTCCTTGGAAAAGAACCCCGCCAGCGGCGGGATCCCCGCCAGCGCCAAAGCAGCAATGCCGAAAGCGGCCAGCACCAGCGGTCGTGCCCGGCCCGCGCCCGCGACCGCATCCATGTCGGTGCTGTCGCGATCATGCTGGAACACACCCGCCCCCAGAAAAAGCGTGCTCTTTATCGCCGCGTGGGCGATAAGGTGCAGCAGCGCCGCCACCGGCACCCCCGCGCCAATGGCCAGCAGCATCAGCCCGTACTGGCTGGAGGTCGAGGCGGCCAGCAGCCGCTTCAGGTCCCGCTCGGCCAGCGCGATCAGGCCGGCAACGACGGCGGTGACGCCGCCCACCAGCCCGACCGCAATCAGCGCGCCTGCGGGCAGCATCGGGGTCACGCGGATCAGCAAGATCGCCCCCGCCGCCACCAGAGTCGCGGAATGCAGCAAAGCGGAGACCGGCGTCGGGCCGGCCATGGCGCGCTGCAACCAGTCCTGCAACGGCACCTGCGCCGACTTGCCCATCGCGCCGATCAGCAACAGCAACCCGGCGACCAGTGCGGGCGTGCCGGTGATATCCAACGCGGCCGAGATTTCCGCGGTGCCGGCCCAGCCGATCAGCACGAAAATCCCCAGATAAAGCCCCAGATCGGCGCTGCGGGTATACAGAAACGCCCGCATCGCGGCACCGGGCACGCCGTCACGCCCATGCCAGAACCCGATCAGCAGATAGCTGGAAAAACCGATCAGTTCCCACGCCGCCAGCACGGTGATCCAGTCGCCCGCCAGAACCAGCGCCTGCATCGCGGCGACAAACAGCAGCAGGATCCCGAAAAAGCGCGGCTTCTCGGGGTCGCTGCGCATGTAACCGACAGCGTAGATCAGCACACAGGCCGCCACCGTCGCCACCATGGCCGAAAACACCGCCGTCAGCGGCGTCGCGACCAACCGCAGCGGCATCTGCGGCAGCCCCGGCAGGACCAGTTGCATGGTGCCACCGGAAACGATCCCCGCCAGCAACGCCATCGCCGCGACAAACCCAAGGCCGACGCCCGCCAGTGCAATCGCTTCGGGTGCGCGGCGCAGCACAAGCGCCGCGAGACCCGCCAGCAGCGGCGCAAGGATAATGAGCGCCAGCATCGTCATCCCTTCAACTCGCGCGCTTCTTCCATCTCAACCGACCCGCGCACCCGGAACCGCGCGATGGCGATGGCAAAGCCGACCGCCATTTCGACCGCCATCACCGCCATCACGATCAGCACGAACATCTGACCGGCCGGTTCATCGGGATGCAGATAGCGCCAGAAGGCCACCAGATTGACCAGTGCTGCGGCCAAAATCAGCTCGACCCCCATGATGATCATCACCAGGTTCGTCTGGCTCAGCGCGCCGTAAAGACCGATACCAAACAGCCCCGCGCCGACGCTGAGCGCGATCATCATCTCCACAATCATTTGCTCTGCTCCGCGTTGGGGACGATGGCCACCATCGTGGCCGCAACCATGGCCGTCAGGATGGTCAGCCCTGCCGACTGGAAGATGAACATTGACCGGCCCAGCAATTCGCGGCCCAGATCGGCGGCCTGTTCATGCGCACCCGGCACAGACAGGGCGACCGGACCCCAATCGGGCAGCCAGACCAGCAGCAGCGCCGCCAGCAGCCCAATGCCCCCGGCCCAGAGCGACAGGCGTTTCTGGTGGGTCATGTCCATTTTGCCCATGCCGCCGGGATCCATCATGAACATCACCATGAAAATCGCCATCACGCTCATTTCCGTGGCCATCATCATGATCTGCAACACGCCCAGAAACTCGGCCTGCATGACCAGAAACATCGCCCCTATCGCGGTTTGCGAAAACAGCAGCGCCAGCGCCGAGCGCACCATCGAATGGGTGCGGAAAACCACGACGCCGAACCACACCGCCGCGCCGCCGAAGAACGCCAAGAAGATCATCTGAACCGTCATATCGGCACCACCAGCGCGATCACGCCCACGACAAAGATATTGGCCAGCGCCAGCGAGATCCCCAGCTTCCAGCTCAGCGCCAGGTAACGCGCTTCGCGGATGCGCGGCATATAGCGCCCGACGCTCAGCATGGCCGCGGCCACGGCCAGGATCTTGATCGCGCTCCAGGCCCACGCGGGCAGCCACGGGCCCAGCCAGCCGCCCAGATAGAAGGTCACGGTCGCCCCCGCCAGCGCCAGGATAATGACCATCCGCGCCAGCCGCAGCACTGCCAGCCGCACGCCGGTATATTCCGCCTCGACCCCGCCGGCCAATTCGCCGGTCGCATCGGGCAGGTCCAGCGGCGGCAGCCAGGCCAGCCCCATCGCCGCCACGACGAACAGGACAAACCCCATCGGCTGGTACAGCACGTTCCAGAGCTGCGCCTGCGAGGCGACGATCTCAACCGTCGAGAGCGACTCCGCCCGCATGGCGACGGCGGTGATCGGCATCACGATCAGCATGGCATAGGCAATGAACTGGCCCAGGAACCGCCAGCCCGCGATCATGGCGTAGGCCCCGTTCGGCCCCCAGCCCGCCATGATCAGCGCCACCAGCACATAGGCCAGCGCAGCGTTCAAAAACAGCGCTCCGGTCGCCAGGTCGGTGATGATAAGCCCCGGCGCCAGCGGGATCACTGCCACCGCCATCAGCCCCGCCACCAAAAGCAGCACCGGCCCAAGCTCAAAGAACAACCGGTCAGATTTGCGCGCCAGCAGCGATTCCCGCCCCATAAGCGCCAAGGCGGCCCAGGCCGGACCGGTCAGGCTCAGGTGCCCATGCACGGCCCATCGTTCGATGACGGCCAGCGCATAGGCCCCGGCGGCGAGCGACAGGAGAACGACAAGAATGCTCATCCACGCACCTCCCAGGGCGACAGGTCGAGCGAGGCGACGGCGCTCAGGGCATCGCCCAGTTCCTGCTGCGCCGTCACCGTTTCGACAAGGGCGATGTTCACGTCTGTCGGCGTGTCGAGATCGGCCTCGACCACCTTGCCATTGGCCAGCTTCACGCGCAGCGACGCCGTGCCGCGCGGTGTTTCGATGCGAGCCTCGCCCTCGCCCGACACCCTGTCCACATCCGGCACCTGCGGCACAGCAATCATCCCGGCGGCCGCGATCAGGTCGAGGCTTTGGGCGATCTCTTCGCAGCGCAGCCGCAGCCGCGCCAGCGCATCGCCGCCGTTGCGGACGCGCATTTCGAACCCGAGATCCTTCAGCGTTGGATCACCCGTTCGGGCATCCGATCCGCCACCTCGCGCCCGGTCCACCGGGCCGCTGGCCGGGGCGTCATTGCCGATGCGCGCGATGCGTCTAAGCCGCATCCGCATCAGCGGGGCCGCCTGCACCCGGCGCGACAGCCGCCGGATCGCCCCAGCCTGCGTGGCAATCCCGGCAACGTCGGCACCTTGAACGGTCAGTTGCAACGCCCCAGCGCGCGCGGCGAGCCACAAAAAACCCGACTGAAGGCCGAACTCGGCCAGCCAGTTCAGGTGGCTGGCGATCCGCTCGCGTTCCACGGCGGCGGCGCGGCCACGGCGCGCGTCATGGTCGGGCTCGACGCCGGCGGCCACCTCAATCGCAGCGCAAGCCAGCGCGCGATAGGACACGCTGCTGAGCGGCATCATGGTGGCCAGACGCTCGACGAAATCGGCCACCCTCATCTGCGGCCCATCCATCAAATCCGTCGCGCCGACAAGGCTCGTGGCGTCGCTGGCCGCAACGGTATCGCCATCCAGCGTCAACGTCAGCCGCAGCCCAGCCGGCAGGCCGGGAAAGAACGGCCCGAACGGCACCTTGATCCAGTCCATCTGTAACCCGTCGCTGCTGCGCGGCTGGTCCTTGGTCATCTCGACCATCGACATGAAATGCGGCTCGATCCCGTCGATAGTGGCCTTGGAGTGGCCGCCATGTCCGGCATGCCCATCGTGGCCGGAATGGTCCTGCTGTTTGCCATGACCGCCGTGACCGCCATGCCCGTGACCGTGACCGGGACCGTGGCTTTCCACCTCCTCCGCCTTCACCAGGTTCATGCCGCATTTAGGGCACTTGCCCGGTGCATCGCTGATCACCTCGGGGTGCATCGGGCAACTATATGCCCCCGACCCGCCCGCCTTGTCGTCGTGACCGGCATGATCGCCATGCGCGGAGGGCGCGTGGCTTGCATGCCCATGCCCATGCCCATGCCCGTGACCGTGGCTTTCCACCTCCTCCGCCTTCGCCAGGTTCATGCCGCATTTGGGGCACTTGCCCGGTGCGTCGCTGATCACCTCGGGGTGCATCGGGCAAGTGTATGCCCCCGACCCGCCCGCGTCGTGAGCGTGGCCCGCATGTGCGTGATCGGCGGGGTTTGGCCTGTCCTCCCGGGGCATGTCGTGGCCACCGTGCCCACCATGTCCATCGGACGCTGTTTCGCGCGGCACCAGCGTCATGCCACATTTGGGGCAGTCTCCGGGGGCGTCGCGGACGATTTCGGGGTGCATCGGGCAAGTGTATTCCACGCGCACCTCAAGAGCGGGGGCGTTAAACTCCCCGCTGTCAGCGCGAAACGCGCCCGCGGCGATCACGCGGCGCAGATCGGCCAGCCCGGCCCGTGTCAGCGGGGCCGACACGTCCGCATCGGGCAACGGGGCGATGTCGCCTGCGCCCAGTGCCAGGATCGCGCGGGGGCGCGGCATCTGCGCGTAGGTGACGGCGGCGGCATCGCGCAGACCGTCCGGAATCGGGCCGACGACGATGAGAACGTCGGCATGGCGCGGGGTGCCTACAACACGCAGGTGCGCATTGGCAAGGTCGATCCCCATCGACCGCGCGACAGACGGGCCGGGCAGCACAAAGGCCGTCAGATCGCGCGCCATGGCCGCCGCGACCGCCCGCCTGATCCCGTACATCGCGCCCTCTCGCGCCCCGGCTATGGTCATTGCCGCCTCAACGCGCCCTGGCTCCAGCCATAGAGCAGGCCCAGGAACAGGATTGAGAGGAAAACGCCCATGTCGAGCAATGCGATCAGCCCTTCTTCGCGGTAGACGACCGCCCACGGATACATGAACGCCATCTCCATGTCGAAGGCCAGAAACAGCAGCGCATAACCGGCATAGCGCGCATGATAGCGGACCCAGACCGGATCGCGCGACAAGGTACCGGCCGTGGCGGGCACGTCCTTGCCCGGTTCCGAGCGCGTGCGCCCGATGGCCCGGGCGAGCCCGTAAAGGCTTAGCACGAAACCGAACACACCGACACTCAGCCCGAAAAGGATCGCGTATTGGGAAAGCTCGCTCATCCGTGTTACCTCCTTCGGGTGCTCGACTCTCTAAAGTGTTAAGGGTTTAAGCAGAACGGCACAATCAAACTAACGCCAGCGGCCATGCTGCCGTTATGCACAGACGCTTTGAGCTGCGGATCATTACAGCTCTCCGAAAATTCCGGGCTTGGGACTTCAAGAACACAGGTCTCCAATTGGTTTCTTCCAATTGGGTGGCCGGTGATTTAGCGTTGCATGATTGACGATCCGAACAAACAGGACAGAGGGAAGTCAAATGTGCCTGTCCGCTCAAGTCAGCTTTGCCGCCAGTGTTTTTCTTGTTGGCGGCGGCACGGCCATTTCAATTGTGGCTTGGCGGCGCAACAAACGCTATCTCCCGCTTGCCCTGATGCCGCTTTTCGCCGGACTGCAGCAGTTTACCGAGGGTTTTGTCTGGGTCGGCATGAACGGAAACGATCCCCTGACGGTTTTGTGGGGGGCAATGGGGTTCATCTTTTTCACCTGGTTCATGTGGCCGATCTGGGTCCCCTTCTCGGTCTACGTGCTTGAACCGGACGACAGCCCCCGAAAGCGGTTGTTCCGCCTCATGGCGTTGATCGGGCTGGCTTTCGGACTGCTGCTTTACATACCGCACGGGCTAAACAGTGACATGGTGGTGGTCGAGGTCAACAATCAGTCTCTGGCCTATGAAAAATCCATGTGGCTGGATTTCATGATGCCACGCTGGCTGACCAATACAATCTATGTGACCCTTATCACCCTCCCGCCAGCGCTGTCGCATTACAAACACATGCGCCATTTCGCCCTGACGCTGGGGGCGGTGATCGTGGTCGATATCGCCTTCCTGCAATTCGCATATATTTCGTTTTTCTGCCTGCTGGCGGGTCTCGCAACGCTGCATCTGGTGTACATCATTTTGACCAACAAATGCGCCCGTGAATGCCCTGAATTGTTCGCCTGATTCCGTCGCCTAGCTTTGCTTGTCGCAGTAGGGGATCGCTTCGGCGCTAGACTGGGCAGTAGCAATCATCGGGATCCTCCAGGCAGCAGGCTCCACAATGGTATTGGATCGCCTCGCGCAGAGCAGCGCGCGCCCTGTGCAGCCGAACGCCAAGGGCATTGCGGTTCAACCCCATATCGGCGGCCACGATTTTCCGATCCTCTTCACCGAAATCGATCCGCCGGATCAATTTGGCTCCTCCTTGTCGATTTGGGCGAAGGCTTCGACCATCATGTATCGGCTAGAGGTCTGCCATTCGTCATTCTGCTCGAACAGCACGGCGCCGATCAGGCGCATGATGGAAGCCTCGTTCGGGAAGATCCCGACAACATCGGCACGCCGCTTCACCTCCTTGTTCAGCCTCTCGATTGGATTCGTGCTGTGAAGCTTGGTGCGATGCTGGCGAGGGAAGGACATGTAGGCCAGCACGTCATGCTCGCTGGCGTCCATCAGATCGGCCAGCTTGGGCCATCGCGGACGCAGCTGCTCGGACACCTTGTGCCAGGTCTCGCCCGCATGGGCGCGGTCGGGCTGGTCGAAGGCTTGCCGGATCGCGGCGGCGACCACGGTGTGCTGGCCGCGCGAGACGTGTGCCAGCGCGTTGCGCATCCAGTGAACGCGACACCTTTGCCAAGTGGATTCGAACACGCGGGCGATGGCGGCCTTGAGACCGGTATGGGCGTCGCTGATGACCAGCCGGACGCCACCGAGACCCCGGGCCCGCAGCGAGCGCAGGAACTCGGTCCAGAACGTCTCGGCCTCGGATGGGTCGATGCCCAGACCGATGATTTCGCGGCGTCCTTCGGTGTTGGCGGCGACAGCGATTATGGCCGCGACTGGCACGATCCGGCCGCCCTGACGCACCTTGAGATAGGTGGCATCCAGCCAGACATAGGGCCACTCCCCGCTCAGCGGGCGGTTCAGGAACTCACCGACCCGCTCATCGATGTCCTTGCACAGCTTGGACACCGTGCTCTTCGAGATGCCGCTCAGCCCCATCGCCTGCACCAACTCGTCGACGCGGCGGGTGGAGACGCCGCCGATCCACGCCTCCTGGATCACGGCCACCAACGCCTGCTCGGATGTCTTGCGGGCCTCCAGGAAGCCCGGGAAGTAGCTGCCTTGGCGCAGCTTCGGCACCCGCAGGTTCAGCGTGCCCAAACGGGTATCGAGAGCGCGCTCTCGATACCCGTTCCGCCAGGTCGTCCGTTCGCCGCTGCGCTCGTGGCGACCGGCGCCGATGATACCTTCCACATCACTCTCCATGATCAGCTGCAGCACGGCCTCGGCTATGCCGCGCAGAAAGTCTCCCTGATCGTGCTTGGCCAGAAGCTCGGACAGGTCCATGTTCGTCTTGGTCATCGGGGTCTCCGTAAGGTGCGTGGTTGAAGCGTCGAAACTCCACCTCGATCTTACACCTCGATGGCCACCCGGGATCACACCGCTGGCGGCGATGAAATTACACCAGCTCCTCGGACGCTAACTAAACCTCCGTCCGCACCCATCCGACCGCTTCAGCCTCGTCAACCAGCGCGACAAATCTCGCTTCCAGTGCCTCTTGGCAATCCAGCTCACGGTCAGGATAGGGGCCGAGCCGCTTTGGGCCTGTCAGTCGAGGTGTCGATCTGCTGCTCGACCGCTTCTTCCTCGTCACCTCGATCTCGCGCTTCCAGATGAAGGGGCAGGCCCTGCTGGACCATTATCGCCAGCGCGGCAAAGCAGAAGGCCACATGGGCGAGCTGATGGACGTGCTGTCTCCAGCGCTGTCCTCCACCAATCGCGCCAAGACCCATCTGCGCGGCAAGAAGCCGAAATCGGTCACGCCCCCCATCGATGCCTTCGCCTGCAACGAAGTCCGGTTGCTCGTCGCCATGCTCGCCTACCAGATCATGCACGTGGCGCGCCGGGCCATGGCGCGCGCCACGAAAGCCCCTTGGAGCCTGCGCCGCCTGCGGGAACGCGTGCTGCGCGCCGGCGCTCGTCTCATCATTTCAGCCCGGCGCATGACCTTGATACTTGCCGCAACGGCCGCGCCCTACTGGGCCGCCATCTGGCCGCAGATCCAGATGCTACGCGGGGCCGACCCATAATCGCGAGCAAGTTGCAGATGCCGCCGACAGAATGAACGCCCAGGGGCGGCCAGAAGTCGTGGCCGATCCATAGGGCGAAATCATCCAAAGGATGTCGTCTCGCCCACTCTCTCAACCAAACCGGGATGCGTAGCTCTCATCGGCAACAAGCTGGTGCCCAGAAGCCGGCAAGAACGGCTTCAACCCGCCTCCAGCGCGCCGCCGAGCCGGCTCGGCGAATAATGCGGGATAAAAGGTGTCGCCGCCATAGTCGCGGTGGCGCGCATCGGGTTTGATCGTGACCTGCATGCCGCAAACGGGATCGATGGCCTTGCCGGGTTCCGGCTGGGAAGGCGCCGGGGCGGAATGACCATGAGACGCGTGGTCATGGTGTTCATGAGAATGGTTCTGATCTTCGTCCATACTGTCCTCCGGCCCGATACCTATAGGGGGTATGTTTAACTTGCGATATACCCCCAGTGGGTATAATGCAAGCTGTAAACGATAAAGTCCGGAGCGCGCCATTGGCCCATGACAAACAAAATCGCGATGCAGTCCTCAAGCGTCTGTCACGTCTGAACGGTCAGGTTCAGGGTGTGTCGCGCATGGTCGAGGATGGTCGCTATTGTGTTGATGTGCTGAACCAGACCGCTGCCATCCGATCCGCCCTGCGCGCGGTAGAACGTCTTCTGATCGAGGACCACGCCCGAAGCTGTATGGAGGCGGCGATTGAATCCGGTGATCAGGATCGCCAGCGGGTCATGTTCCGCGAGGTGGTGGAACTGCTGGAAAAGCTGCGCGACTGACCAATGGCGATAAACGGGACACGCCGTGTCACCTTGAACGCAGCCATCGCCGTTGCCGCCGTCGTCATATTGGGCATGTATATGACAGGAGATGCATCCGAGATCGCGCGGGGCAAAGCGCTTTATGCCGAGAATTGCGCCAGCTGCCACGGCGATGAATTACAGGGCCAGCCAGACTGGAAATCTCCGCTTCCAAACGGTCGATATCCGGCCCCGCCGCATGATGAAGCCGGACATACATGGCATCACCCCGATGTCATGCTGATGAAGATCATCCGCGATGGTACTGCGGCAGTCGTGGGTGGCCAGTATGAAAGTGACATGCCGGGCTTTGGCGACACCATGAGCGACAGCGAGATCGCCGCCGTTCTGGCCTATATCAAATCGACTTGGCCTAAACGCGAGCGCAGGATCCAAAGCCGAATGACGCGCGAGAGTATCAAATGATGCCAACGGCGCTAGGGCCGGTTTTGCCGAGGCCGACTCTCCAATCCACAAAAGCCGGCCACGGCAAATGACTGGCCAACATCGGTTCCCGAAGACCTCACTTAACCCTCTGGAGATTCCATGCAGAAAAACACCACAGCAATTGCCGTAACACTGCTTGTAGCCGCCGGCTGCACCGCTCCAACGGTGGAAAGCAGCACTGCGCAAACTTCTCTCTATCCTATCCCCGATGCGGTCGTTGCCCTTGCCGGTCCGAATCAGGATCTGACCACGGCAACGCTAGTCGCGGAAGACGATTGCTATTGGTATTATCACGTGGGACCGGTCGAAAGGACGCTGGTGCCGCTGCGTGCTGCGAACGGCAACCATATCTGTAACGCGCGTCAATCCTGACCCGGACGGCGCCCCCTGAGGCAGCGAAGCCGTCTGGGCCGAGGCAACTCAGCTTAACGGCGTCACGCTGCCATCGGGGGAATACAGATAGGCGGTCGAGCCGATCTGGACCTGCGGATACAGTGCATTGATGTGCGACATGACCATGCGCACACAGCCAGAGCTCGCCCGACTGCCGATCGAGGTTGGAAACGGTGTTCCGTGAATCCGCAGGTAGGTGTCCCTGTCACCGACATAGAGATACAGCGCACGAGAGCCGAGCGCGTTTTGGGGGCCGGGTTCCACCCCGCCTGCAAACTGGCCGTAAATTTCCGGCTCGCGCTGTATCATGTTCTGGGTCGGCGTCCAGTGCGGCCATTCGGCCTTGCGCTTGATCGTATAGACGCCCGGCTCGTACAGATCGCCCCTGCCGATCGCCACGCCATAGCGCATCGCGACCCCGCCCTCTTCGATGTGATAAAGATATCTCGCCACGGCATCGACGTGGATATCACCCGGCACCAGACCATCATTTGCCAGAACACGCTGAGGCAGGAAACGGGGGTGAAGTCCCCAAGGGTTGGGAACCGCCGGCGTCACCTCGGCGTCCCACGCCGCTTTCTGTGCGGCATCGGGCCAGCTTGTCGCGAGAACCGGGCTGGCGGCCATAGCGGAAAACAGCGCGGTCGTGGTTTGGATGAAATGTCTGCGCGTCAGCAAATTGGTACTCCTTGTTTGATTTCTGTCGTTCAACGGACCCCCAATAGGCGGTCTATCGACCATCGATTTCGGGTGTGGCCGCAGGTCCACCTTGAAGGTCGGCGATCAGGGCCTTCATCTCGGCGATCTCAAGTGTTTGTGCCTCGACGATGCTATCTGCCAGGGCCTGCACACGCGGATCCGAGATATTGGCACGGGTCGAGGTCAGGATTGCAATCGAATGATGTGGGATCATCGCTTTCATCCATGCGGTGTCATCAACGGTCGCCTGGCTGCGCACCAGAAACACCCCAAGGACAAAGGCCAACAAGGCGAGGCCCGCGACCATGAGATTGGCACGCCTATTGCGATACATGCCCAGCATGAAGGCCAGCATGATCAGCGCCATGGCTCCGCCCATGTAAAGCGCCATCCACATCCGGGTCTGACTGAAGAAGACGTGATCCAGTGACCACGTGTTCAGATACATCAGGCCGAACATGACCACGGTCGAGGTGAAGATCATCGCCGCAAACCGGCCGTAGCTTCCGCCATTCATGCGATCGTGATTCATCTTGTGATCAGAATTTTCCATTGTCTCTCCTCCTATTGGAATGAACCGTCAGCTTTTGCGGACCGCTGCAACTAACCCGGCCAGCTCGGATAACGGCACGGCACCAAACCGCGAATCCGCCCCGGCAATGAAGGTAGGCGTGCCAACCAGACCCATCGCCGCTGCCAGCGTATTCGACTGTTCGATATGCTGGGCAACCTCGGGTCGGTCCATGTCACGTTGAAATTGCCGGGCATCCAGTCCTATGGATCGCGCCGTGCGCAGGACGCTGGCCTGCTCGGCCCGGGCTTTCTGCTGCAGTAATGCGCGATGAAATTCAGGATAGCGGCCCTGACTGCGCGACGCCAAAGCCGCCCGTGCGGCGAAAACCGAGCCCTCACCGAAGACCGGCCATTCGCGCATGACCAGACGCAGACTGCGATCGGTATCCAGAAGCGCACCCACCACCGGCAACATCGCGCGGCAGAACTGGCAATTGTAGTCAAAAAACTCGACCAGCGTCGCATTGCCGTCGGGATTTCCCAAGGCAGGTGCGTTGGGATCGCGTTCCAATTGCCTGCGAAAAGCCGGCGGCAGGGAATGGCTTGCCGCTACGAGCCGCGGCGCCAGGGCCAATGCGGGGCCTGCAAGAGCAAGGCGCAAAACTGAGCGACGTTGAACCATGGCGATGGTCCTTTCAATTGATGCCATTGGCACGTTGAATTTCGCGGATATAGGCGATGATCACCGCAAGATCGGCATCGGTGACGCCCTCAGTTGGGGGCATGTTGCCGAATGTCCAGTGATGCTGCCGCGCGCCGGTTCTCGCGGCCAGCTCAAAGGCAATATCCGCGTGATGGCCGAGCCGATAGATCGGATCGATCAAGGGCGGACCGATACCGTCCCTCCCGCTGGCGTTCTCTCCATGGCAGGACGCGCAGTTCGTATCAAAGGCGGTCCGGCCTTTGGCAGCCGGTAATGACAGCGACGATGGCACATTGACCGTGACCATCGGGGTGCCTGTGGCAGCGGCCGTATCCGGGCGCCGAAGCGCCCAGACAAACACAGCCGCACCGATCACCGCAATCAGAACGAAAAGCCGGGATTTCGACATTATCCCACCTCATGCCGAGACGTTGAAGGTGGTCATCATCCCACTGGCCAGATGCGGCATGTGATGACAGTGGAGCATCCATTCGGCGGCCTCGCCCGCATCCAGCGCCACGGTCACCATCGACATCGGCGGCACATAGACCGTATCGCGCAACGCCCCGGCCACGCGGTTGCCGTTGATGGCCACAACCTGGAAATGGTGGCCGTGAAGATGCATCGGATGTCCCATCATGGACATGTTGTGGAAATTTAACTCGACCCGCTGACCGGTGGTCGCCGTGACCGGAACCCGGTCCTCGAACAGTCGGTCGTTGATGGTCCAGCGATACGGCTGCATCTGGCCGCCCAGCATGACCATCGGCGACAAATCGGCGGGACGGTCGGCCAGTGGCGCAAGCGCCCGCAGGACCGCCTCTTGCGCAAGGTCAATGTCAAAGGCCGGCGCCGCCTCGTCCGACAGGCCCGAGATGATCGGCACATCCGCGCCGGCCGTCGCCAGGATCAGACCCGTGCGTTCATGCGCCCCCTCGCGCAGCGCCAGGATCGGCCAGGCACCACCGCCCGAGGGCAGGTCAAGCTCGATATCCAGTCGTTGCCCCATCGCAACGCCAAAGCGCGCCGCCGGAAGTGCCTGCACCGGCTGGCCGTCCACCGCGACCAGTCGCGCCGGAACATCGCCGCAGGCGATCCAGAATACCGTGGCGGCGGCGCCGTTGATGACGCGCAGCAGAACCCGCCCGCCCTTCTCGACCGCCACGATCTCGGGATCGGAGAGGGTCCGGTCATTCGCCAGATAGGCATCGAAATTGAAGTCGTTCAGGTCCATCGCCATGCCGCCCATCCCGGCCGCGGTCATGCCTTCCATCCCCTCCATCGCCGACATGCCGGATGTGCCCATCGCACCCATATCATGCCCTGCATGAGCGTTGGCGCCCTGCGCATCATCGGCAGTTTCAGGCTCTGGATGGCCTTTCCCGGATCGGATCTCGTCCAGAACCTCTTCCGGCGGACGGAAAGAAAAATCATGCAGGAAAATGGTGACCTCTTGTCGGTCGGCCTTCACGTCATCGGGGCGCCGGACAATTAACGGCGCCGCCAGCAACTGCATTTCCTGAACCGGCACATGGCTGTGCATCCAGTGCGTTCCGGCCGCTGGTTCGAAATCATAGGACCGCGTTTCGCCGGGGCGCAGCAGCGGCAATGGCATGTCGGGCACGCCGTCCTGCACATTGGGCGGAATTTGCCCATGCCAGTGAACGATCGTCGGCACGTCGAGATCATTGGTCAGGTTGACGAGGAAGCGCTGGCCGGGGTCCAGAACCAGCCCCTGGCCACCGGCGCCATTGACCAGTCCGAAGACGGTCGCCGCGCGCCCGTCGATGTCCAGAGAGCGTGTGGTCGCGCGCAGCCCAAGTGGGGCCGTCTGTGAAAGGCCAGCGCGTGGCAGCGAAAGTGCAGCGATTAAAGCACTGGACCCGGCCAGAAAGCCGCGGCGATCGAGTAAGTTTGTCATGTAAGAAATCCATCATGCCCCGGGGGGCAAACTGTGTCAGACGCCTCTGATGAGGCATCACGAAGCAAACGCTCAGAGGGAATTCGGAGGACGGACGGCGGGGCCGACGACGCGACTGTCATGGGCCGCATCGGTGAACGGCCACTGCAAGGGGTGTTCGTTCCTGACCGGGGCCAAATGCGCGGTGACGATCCAAGGCGTAGACGTGCCAAGACAGATGATCGCGCAGGCATCGGTCATAGCCGATTGGGACGGAGGATGCTCTTTGTCATAATGCTGCGTGTCAGCCGCAATCATCTCGGCCGACATATGGTGACCGGGCATATCAGCAGCTAAAGCCATCTCCGCATGCTGGATCAGACCGCCGAGAGCAATCAGGACAACCAGCAACGAAGAGATCCAGCGGCGCATTCCTAGCTCGGGTCCAGAGAGGTTCGTAAGTTGTGATGGTAGTCGCGTGGCAACCCGGATTCAACTCACGGTTTGCTCAGCAGCTTTGCAAGTGGTGAAGCGGCCGGCAAGCCCCATCCCCTCCTAGCTTTCCGGTTGAACGCCATAAGCCGCTGCGCGTTCTGCGTCACCAGAACAGATGCGCCTGTTTCGGTGAGGATCGCGATACAAGGGCCCGTCATGCCCGCCACGGTTGTGATCAGGAGCAGACCCTTCAGACCGGGACCGATGACCACGTTCTGGCGGATGTTCGCCATCCGCCACCGCGCGCACCACGTTGCGATGGCCAAACGTGAAAATGGATCGACTGAAGAAGCCCTCGACCTGTTCCCCCATCCGGCGCAGATCGGTCGCGGTCACAAGATAGCCAGAGTTCGAATCCGGGTCGGAAAATGCATGCGTGCCCCCTTGCAGGTCGGACAGCGCTTCCGCTCCATCTTCAGCCCCGACAATGAGGTAAGACTGGTATCGCGGGCCACCGCGCCACACAGGCGCAGCGACAAGATCCAGCAAATCGGCGTGCTGGAGATAGGGATAGCCGCAAAGCCAAGCCGCATCGACACTACGTTCCAGCAGAAGGCCAGTGATTTCCTGATAGGTGCGACGCTGAACCAGTTCGATCTCACGCCCCATCCGCATCCAACGCCCGAGCAGCCGCATCTGGTTCACGGCGTTGAAGCTCTGCGATCCGCCCGAGACCTGCATTACTGCCAGCGTCTTTCCCTGCGTCGGGCGCACGGCGCCCTCGGACAGCGGGATCCAGTCGATCTGCGTCTTCATCAACCCGGTCATCGCGCCGTGACGCTCAGGGCTTGACCAGACCATGCCCTCGCTCCATGTGACCAGATCGCGGAGCTCGCGGACTTTCGGGTGGCTGGCATCGACCCCGTCATCAACCAGCGGGAGGCCGGATGGATGGAAAAACCGCACTTCCGCCCCCAGGCGCGTAAGGATGCGCCCGGCCTCTTCCGCGGACAGCCGGCTAAATGAGCGGACCCGCAGCGAGCCATTGAGGATCAGAATACGCGGTGGATGCGTTCGGACGATCGTAGGCCGCAGTCGTTCGCGGTCGATTGAAGCGAAGTGCTGCTCATCAAGCTGAGGGGTGGTCAGGTTCGTCAGGTCGTCAGGCAATTCGTTTTCCCCGATCATCAATAATGAGCTGACCGTTTTCCTTCGCAAGCGGCCCCGGCGGCAGCGTATCAAGCAGGTCTAGAACGGTTTCAGATGGGCGGCAGAGCCGAACGCCCTTGTGCGTGCAGACGAAGGGGCGGTTGACCAGGATCGGATGTTCCACCATCGCAGTGAGGAGAACCTCGTCCGACACACCGGGCGCGGTAAGCCCCATTGCTTCTGCCGGGCTTCGCGCAACGCGCAGTGCCTCCTGTGGGGTTACGCCAGCCGCAGCGAACAGACCTAAGAGCTGCGCACGCGTCCAACCCGTTTCCAAGTAGTTGATCACCGTTGGCAGGGTGCCCGCAGCGTGCAGGATTGCCAAAGTGTTGCGCGATGTCCCGCAGTCCGGATTGTGGTAGATGACGACACTCATGCCGGAAATCGCTCCCTTGTGCGGTTGGCGAACCAGACGAGTGAAAGCATCACGGGAACCTCCACCAGAACGCCGACTACCGTCACCAACGCAGCCCCGGAATTGAGACCGAAAAGGCCAATGGCCACAGCAACGGCCAGCTCGAAGAAATTCGATGTACCGATCAGCGCGCAGGGGGCGGCCACCTTATGCGGCACCTTCCAACGCCACGCCCAGTAATAGGCGATGGCAAAGATCCCGTAGGACTGGATCAGGATCGGCGTGGCAAGCAGGACGATCAGGAACGGGTTTTCGGTGATGACGCTGCCCTGAAACCCGAACAACAGCACCACTGTCAGAGGCAACCCCAGAACCGAGGCGGGCTTGATCCGCGCGGTGAAAGAAGAAACTGCAGCTTCTCCACCCCGGGTCATCAGTCTGGACCGGGTGAAGATGCCGGCAGCAAGCGGCAGAACGACATAGAGAACCACGGAAAGAACCAGCGTTTCCCAAGGAACGGCGATATCGGTCACGCCAAGCAGCAGAGCCACGATGGGCGCAAAGGCGAACACCATGATCACATCGTTCAGTGACACCTGGACCAGCGTGTAATTCGGATCCCCTTTTGTAAGTTGGGACCAGACGAAGACCATCGCCGTGCAGGGTGCTGCCCCGAGCAGGATCAGCCCGGCGATGTACTGGCCTGCATCCGCCGGGTCGATCAGGTCCGCAAAGACGTATTCGAAAAACAGCACGCCCAGGGCGGCCATGGTGAAGGGCTTGATCAGCCAATTCACGACCACGGTTATGACCAGGCCCTTGGGGCGCTGGCCCACGCCCTTGAGCGCGCTCAGATCCACGGCGACCATCATCGGATAGACCATCGCCCAGATCAGGACAGCGACCACCAGATTGACCGAGGCATATTCGAGCGCGGCCAACGCTGCAAACAGGCCCGGCAGCAGCGAGGCGAGCACGATGCCCGCGACGATGCACAGCAGCACCCAGACAGACAGATAGCGTTCAAAAAGTGACATTGATCAACCTTGGGCTCTAGCAGGGGTTATGCAGCAGGCAGACTCGCTGCGAATGACGTCGAGTTCTTCAATCAGCGCCGAGAGGGGCAGCAAGGCCCCAGGGCTGAGTGAATAGCAGACCCGCGGCGGGTCGATCTGCCCTTCGATCACGCCCGCCTCCTTTAGGATGCGGAGATGCTCGGACACCGTGGACTGCGCGAGGCCGACGGCCTCGACGATATCACCGCCGATACAACCCGGTGTTCGCGCCAGCAGCCGCAAGATCCGCAATCGCGCCGGATGGCCCAGGGCCTTGGCTGTTGCCGCCATTCTCATGTCCTCAAGGTCTTGCTGGACTTCTGTCATCTTGGCCTCATCTAAAATCGGCTATCGTCGTTTACCGATATGTTTTCGTAACTGCCGACGCAAGCGAATTTATTGGCGAGTGGCTGGGGAGCTCGGTACGCGGATAGTCAATCACCGCAGTTTCCGTGGCAGAGTGCCCTTGCCGGCACCTTATCCTCTACCGCATCGGTGCTATCCGGATCACCAACTTGCACAGCTTGAGCAAAGTCTTGAATGTCGGGGCGATCCTGTAACCCACCAGGTGAAGGACCGTTCAGAGCCGTCAGTTCGTGGCGCGCCACATCCTGTACCGCCCCTGCCCTGTCACTTCGCGGATCAGCCCATGCGCTTCCATCCAGGCAAGGTTGCGCTGGACTGCGGCGCGACTGGCGCCGGTCATCGCCTCGGCCATCGGAGCGGATACAAGGGGCCATTCGGTCACCACAGCGCGCAAGGCACGCGGGGTCTTGCCCGAGAGTGGGGTCATCTCCGTTTCCGCCCTCGCTGACCATGTCTCGATATCGTCAAGGTGCCGCATTGCGGTCAGGCAGGCGGTCTCCAACCCGTCGAGCCATCGCGCCAGACGGTCAGCGGGTGGGCCGCCCGCGCGCAACCCCCCTGCCCCGCCCATGGCCAGAGGTGCAAAGACTGCTCCCTTGCCCTCGCTGGCCGCGATCCGCGCAGCTGTGACGGCCGCCTCCATTCGATCGCTTTGCTGCCCGAGTCCCGCTAGGCTCCAGAGGTGAAAGCCCAAGCAAGCACGGGTGATCGGGTGCAACTCGGAAGCTTGCGCCGTAAGGTCCAGCCAACCGCCTGCGCGATCCGCAAAAGGTTCGGCCTCATCCGCGAGGTTCTCGGGGTCGCGGCGGTCAAGGAAGGCGGAAAGGTCTACCTCCGGTCCTGGCCCACCGGATAGCCGCCGCACCGCCCAACCGACACGCGCGAGCGCGGCAGTGTCGTCCTGTACGCCGGACAAGCGCATGGAGATCCAGAGCGCCAGCCGATCTGGGCCAATGCGGTCACCCGCGAACCAGCTGAGGTCGGCAGCCTCGAACAGGGCAAGCCTGTGCCGCCATCCTTCCGGGCCCCGCTTCAGCCGGTCGTCCAGCGCACCGACTCGACCGGCCACACGGGCAAGACGCGCAGCATGACCCGCCTCTGCTTTGCGCCAATCGTCGAGGACCTCGGCGTCACGCGGCTCGGCCCGTGGTCCCGGCGGCAGATAATCCGGCTCCTCTTCCATGGGACCGGGCAGGAACCAAAGATCGTCCTCAGACGACTGTTCCACCTCCTCAGCGTCGAGGAAGAGAACGTCCGATTCATCATGTAACGCAGGCGCTTGAGGCTTCATATGTGCAAAATACTGGAATTCTGCACGTTACCCAAGGGTTTTGTCAGAGGACGCCAGCGCTCCTTATATAGCACGCGCGGGTGATGGTCGGCGAGGGCTCTCTAATCGCGCTCAGCCTATGGAAACCAAGGGTTTTCCGTTGAGCAAGGCCACAGAGAGCGCCATTGCATTCGTTTACAAACGGTCGTTTATTGCCGCTATATGAAACTGCAAAAAGACTGTTTTGATGCCATTGATAGGCTATGCGCGCGTATCCACAGAGGATCAAACCCCCCTGCCCCAGTCGCAGGCCCTGAAATCTGCGGGTTGCGCCGAAATCTATGAAGAGCACGCCTCAGGCGGCAATCGCGCGCGGCCGGTGCTTGGGCGTGTGCTCGAACGCATCCAGAGTGGCGATACGCTGGTCGTCGTGAGGATCGACCGGCTTGCGCGGTCTCTGTCGCATCTGCTGGAAGTGATCGAGCGGCTGGAGGCTAGGGGTGCGTTCTTTCGCTCGATCCAGGACCCGATCGACACTGGATCCCCGCAGGGCAAGTTCACGCTGCAGGTCTTGGGCGCTGCGGCCGAGTTCGAGCGCGCCCTGATCCGGGAGCGCACCAAGGCCGGCCTCGCCAGTGCGCGCACAAAGGGCCGCGTGGGCGGAAACCCTGGACTGCGGGCCAAAGACCCTGCCGCTCTTCGCAAGGTGCGGCTAGCGCGACAGGACGGCTACATGGAGCGTCTGAACGAAACGGCACAAGATTGGGTGCCCCATGTGCGCCGGTTGCGCCCTGACTTGGCCTGGGAAGACGTGGTGCGCATCATCAACGGCCCCTTGCCCGAGGCGCGTCGCTGGACCCAAAGCCGTCTCTTGCGCGCCGTGAAGGCCTATGTCCGCGACGGCTTCCTGCCCGAGACAGTTTTGGCCCGCGCCGGCCGCCGCGAAACCGACGACCGCCTGCCCGCCATCGTCGCCGCCATCAAGGGCGCGGATCCCGGCATTACGCTCCAGGCGATCTGTGAACGGCTGGAATCAATGCGCGAACGCACACCACGTGGCCGAACGAGATGGCAGCCGTCGTCAGTCAAGATGCTGTTGGAGCGGGCGGAGAGGCTGGGGCTGCTTGAGTAGCCTAACAACCTTGCAAATCCTCCACTATAGGGAAGGATTACAAGGTTGTGGTCAGTTTCAGGCACAGAAGCCGTTCGCTCATGCAAAGGGGTTGACGATGCGAAGCTGGCCTTCCACCAGCAGGCCATCTTGCATGTCCTCGCTCCACAGCGTGGTACACCCCGCAACCAAAGCGCTGGCCACGATCATCGCGTCGTAGATCGAGAAGCCGTAGCGTTCCGCCAAAGCGCGGCCGACGTCATGGGTCTGCACGGTGAGATCTTCGACGGGACACAAGGCGCGCACGCCTTCGAGAAAGGCCGCTGCTTCCTCCCAACCGAGGCCAGCTTTGCGGCGGCAGTTCACCAGTGACTCGTTTAGAACCTGAACGCTGATCCGGGGCCCCTGCCCCAGGATGACCTCGGCGCGATCGGCCTTTGGGCCGTCGTCGAGCAGGTAAAGAACGACATTCGTGTCCGCGAACTCAACGCTCATGTGCGTCGTCGCGGCTCAGACGTTCTGCTGCGGACAACTTGCCCCGGAAGCGGCGCAGGCCGGTAAGTACCTCATCCGCACGAGCAAGGCGACGGACTCTGACCCGACCGTCGTCCTTGACCAGGTCGATCTGATCACCCTCCTTGAGACCAAGCTCTCGGACGAGCTCCGCGGGCAAACGGACGGCCAGCGAGTTACCCCATTTTGCGACCTGCATCGTGACCTCCCATGCGGATATACGTCTTGTAATGTATATCCGAAAGGTTCCTAAGACAAGCCTGCCGCAAACCCTAGCTACTCTTGTGCATGACGCAGCGACTGACACCAAATCTAGAAAGAGCTTGCACGAATCTGATAGCTCGGGCAATAGTCTCGATAAATAACGCGCGATCACATAAAAAACGCGCCCACGAATCGAGGCAGAGATGAGCGAAGCTGAGCAGGACCTGGACATTGCCATCGGGCACTACGCAGAGCTTCTTGCGTCCAATCTTCATGCGCAACGTGCTGCCCACTTCCCTCCCGACGCCAAAAAAGTCATGCGCAGCCTGACCAGCGGCGAGGCGGCCGAGTTGCTTGGCGTCGATCATACCTACCTTCGCAAGCTTCATCGAGAAGGAAAGATCGCTGACGTCGAAACCACTGCGGGCAGCCACCGGCGATATACCCTCGATGATATCTGGGAGATTCGCCACGCTCTTGAGGCAAACGCGAAGAAGCCTGGAACCTACGTTCCGGGGCGTCGTGCCGGTGACGAGCTTCAGATTGTTTCTGTTGTGAACTTCAAAGGCGGGTCCGGGAAAACGACAACATCCGCTCACCTTGCACAGCGCTTGGCTCTCAAGGGATATCGTGTCCTTGCGATCGATCTGGACCCCCAGGCATCCCTTTCCGCGCTGCATGGCATCCAGCCTGAGCTGGACCTGATGGAGGGTGGCACGCTGTATGATGCGGTTCGCTACGATGAACCGGTCCCGATCTCGGACGTGATCCGCAAGACCTACATCCGTGGTCTTGACCTGATTCCCGGGAACCTCGAGCTCATGGAATTCGAACATGAGACACCGGCAGCCATTCAGCGTGGCGGCGCCCGCGCATTCTTTGCCCGTGTGCGCGACGCGCTCGACAGTGTCGAAGCGGACTATGACGTCGTCGTCATCGACTGTCCGCCGCAGCTTGGTTTTTTAACCATGTCCGCCCTTTCAGCATCTTCAGGGGTGCTTGTTACCGTTCACCCCCAAATGCTCGATCTGATGTCCATGTCGCAGTTTTTGCGCATGACCGCTGATCTGCTTGGCGTCATCCGGGATGCTGGCGCAAACCTTCGCTTCGACTGGCTGCGCTTTCTGCCGACCCGCTACAAGGTGGGTGATGCCCCGCAGACCGAGGTCATTGCTTTCATCCGGGGTCTGTTCGGCAGGTCAGTCCTGACCAACCACATGGTTGAGTCTACTGCGATCTCTGATGCAGGGCTGACGAAGCAGACGCTCTACGAGGCCGACAAGAAGGACTTCACGCGTCAGACTTTCGATCGTGCAATCGAATCCATGAACGCCGTCAACGACGAGATCGCGGCGATCATCCAGAACACGTGGGGACGCAATGGCAAGAAAGCCTAAACTGGGACTGCCACTGCAGACCCTGCGCAACGCGCCCGACGCTCTTGAAGGGCGCAGGCTGCGCGGCGGCGTTTTCGAAATCGAGCCTGACCAAATCGAAACCACAGGTCGGCTCGATGACAGGCTGCAGATTGAGACTGCGGGCCTCAAGGCGTCAATTTCCAAGAACGGACAGCGAGTACCAATCCTCGTCCGGCCGCTTGATGGTGATCGCTACAGCCTGATCTATGGCCGTCGTCGACTGGAAGCTTGCAGAGAACTTGGGATCAAGGTCCGCGCCATTGTCACAGAGATGGAGGGCGATCAGGCACTTCGTGATCAGCTGTTAGAGAACCAGGAGCGGCGGGATCTAAGCTTCATCGAACGAGCGCTTGTTGCCGCAGCCTTGCTCGACGGTGACCATCTGAGCGCATCCGAACGCACTAACAAGGGTGTCGCCGAGGTTCTCAATCTGACCGAGGCAGGAGTGTCGCAGCTGTTAAGCGTGGTCCGCACCGTTGGGGAGGACTTGGTCCTCGCCATCGGTGCCGCTCCGGGCATTGGTCGGCCCAGGTGGGAAGAGCTCAAGAAGTTGCTGGGGGCTACGGATGCCGATCGCGAACTGCTTGCAGCTTTGGCGGGTGAGGCCAAGACATCCTACCAAGGCGGTATTGACGAGAAATCCGATCATGCATTTTTGGCCGTCCTCTCTGCTGCAGGGAAGCCCGAACAGACCACATCCTCGTCTCGCCCTCGCGGGCGGCCCGGCACGGTGATTCCGGGGGTCGGTGCCGCCACTGTCACGATCGGACGTCGTGGAAAGCAACTCAAGCTCGAGTTGAAGGCCGAGGAGAGCGATTTTGTCAGCTGGCTTGAGGGCAACGCCCCGCAGCTGATCACCGAGCTTCACGAGCGCTGGAAGCGTTCGGAAGACTGAGGAAGAGCAACAATCAAAAAGGAGGCACGAGACAGGCAGAAAAGAAAAAGGCCCCGAGAAGCAAGCTTCACGAGACCTTTCTTAGGTTTCGCACGGGACCAGCCCG